>JADGNF010000072.1 GCA_017883615.1 Candidatus Bathyarchaeota archaeon | reverse complement strand
GGAACCGCAACATCAGAGGAAGAACAGATATGGCCACTTTGAAACTTCGAGACCGCGATGGTATGATCACCAAGGAAGGCATAATCTTCCGCGTCTTCGGATACAGCCATCCAAGAGGCGCTTACATCTGCGATACCGAATATGCTTCAGCCGACATATTCCAATCCAAAGACCCCCGGGCACTTCGTAACGGAGGTACCAGCGGTAAGGTTTTCTACAAATTCTACGATGACGAAGGCTGGAAATTCATCTTCAAAAACTATCCCCAATATACGTTAACACATAAGATGCTCAACGTCAAAGTCGTAGGCGCAATAAAATCGGAAATTGCAGAGACACGTCAGCCTCAGAAGAGGTTAAAAGAACTTATCGGAGAAGATTCTCCCGACAAACTGGTAGATGCAGTGTTGCATGTGCTTGAGATTTCCTTGAAGCATTCGGGGTTGAAAGCCGAGAACTTTGGGGTCTTTGGTTCCATGCTCTATGGGTTCCACCACCCGGACTACAGCGACATTGACTTGCTGGTTTACGGTGGAAAAGAAATCGCTAAAATGCGGGAAGTCTTAGGCGAGCTTTACAGCGATGGCTTGTCCGGTTTCCGCAACGAGTTCGCGACTACCTCCGCGACGGCGGGTAAGAAGTGGCGGTTCAAGAACTTCACGGTTAAAGAGTTCATGTGGCACCAGAAGCGCAAACTCATCTACGGTCTGTTCGATGATCGTGACAGCGGACGAACCATCAAAGCCGAGTTTGAACCAGTGAGAGATTGGGCTGAAATCGTCAGCGAGTATGATTCAGAAACCAAAATTGTGCGCAAGGAATGGGTTCGTGTGAAAGCCCGCGTTGTGGCCGATGTCGATGGTCCTTTCATTCCGTCAGTTTATGGAATAGCGCCCCTTGAAGTTCAAGCTGGTTCAAAGAAGGCCTTGGAAGCAGTTCGCGTCGTTTCATATATGGAAGAGTTCCGATTGCAAGTTCGCAAAGACGAAACCATTATCGTGGAGGGCAACCTTGAAGAGGTCCAGTCGCCCAAAGGCAACTTTTACCAGATAATGCTGACTTATTGCCCACGGTATTACGAACAAACGCTTAAAGTTGCAGACCTAAAGCTTTGAGAGTGCCATAAAGTCTGCGGGTTGGTTACCGATTATGATTCGATGGTAGCTGCGGTTTTGGCGTATGTCAGTGACGTTTTCCACTTTGCCCTGAACCAGCACGTTTTCACCGGGTTTCGCTTGTTCACAGAACCTTCCCCGAAA
This sequence comes from Candidatus Bathyarchaeota archaeon, assembly GCA_017883615.1. Classification (GTDB taxonomy): domain Archaea; phylum Thermoproteota; class Bathyarchaeia; order Bathyarchaeales; family Bathycorpusculaceae; genus JADGNF01. The sequence goes on along the minus strand of JADGNF010000072.1, from coordinate 2,890 downwards.
TGAGGCGACTTCTTCTATGTTTTCAAGTTTGGGTCCTTGTAGCACTTTGACATTTTCTAGCTTGTATGTGCAAGGTGTGAATAGGGCTTCTGAGTCGTCAGCGATTGTGGCGGCGATCTTTGCGTATCCCGCATTCTGGTAACAGATGTCCCCGTACTGCTCGGTTGTTTCTTTCCAATCTTTTACGAAGCGGACAAAATAGTCGGTTCCATTGTATTTGCCTTGAAAGGCTTTGCGGGTTTCGACTTGTTCGAAGTCTTCGAAAGTCATGATGGTGTCTTTCGAACGGAAATCGAAAAGCGCCCCCAACTCCACCTTGGTGTAGGGTTTGAAACGTGACGTTTTGGTTTTCAGCAGGGTTTGCAGTGATGCATAAGCTCTGCGGCTGTTTTGTGAGCCGTACACGAGAGGGTCGATGTCGCTTTGCAGCGTGAACAACCCTGCCATCACAGAGCCCGATATCCCGATGCTGTTCCACGAAACGCCCGACGCCTCATGTAACTCTTCCGCGAGCATTATGACTTTACCCTCCAAGGGCTTCAGTTTCGAAGTTTTACGCAGCTTTGCCAAAGTCTTAATAGGATCGTAATGCTTTGTGACTTGGTTAATTGGGACTTCGCAGATTCTTTCGCCGAAAACTGGATCTCCGACAATAAGCAAAGGCGCCACTTTCTGAAGGTAAATGAAGCGTTCTGCGAGGTTGTAGACTTTTGTGTACATTTCTCCTGGTTTGCCACGTGTGCCCGTTGGGTCTGGGATGTATCTTGGGAAAGCAACGATTTTATCCGGGGGATGAACTAAACCCTTAACGTCAAAAATGACGTTGTCGCTAGTTTTGATTAGGTCGCCTTCACGAGCACGCATCAATAGTCTACCTTCAGTTCTTATGTAACACGCTTCAATTGTTTGTACTTTTTTACATAACGTTTAATAAACCTTTTTTTGAACCACTTTCCTCAGGTGCGCTAAACAATGGCTCGCTGTGACAAGGCAAAACACATCTCCAAATGTCTCGAAATGGCAATTCTCTTCGAGGTGAGCGCCAACAAACCCGGCAACGTTAACTTCGTGGTCGGATTTGAAGGCACTCGCGTTGAGCATTTCTTAGCTTCTGCTGTCGCTGCGTCGTCTGCTTTTGAGGAGGCCGCTAAACGGGGTGTCGCGGTCGCGGAGGGCAAACTTAAACTCGCAGATGCAGGTATTGGGCATCTCATCAAGACCTGCGTAGCCGATATCGATGCTTGGCAATCTGGAGGTAACACTTTGCTGGGCACAGTTATGTTGTTTATTCCGTTGGCTGTGGCTGCGGGAATGACGCCAACCAATAGCAAAGGCGACTTCGACACTGGCAAACTGAGAGCCAATATGAAGTTGGCAGTTGAAGCCACAACGCCGCAAGACGCCGTTTGCGTTTTTGAAGCAATTGCCATCGCGAATCCAAGCGGACTTAACGGCGCACCTGACCTCTCCGTCTCCGACGTAAATAGCAAAACCCGGCTCATAGAGGAAAATGTTTCGCTATTCAAGGTTTTTCAAATCGCCGCAAGCTACGACGATATCTGCTATGAATGGGTTAACAGCTTTCCAATTATGTTTGATTTGGCGTTTCCCTACCTCATGAACAAGCTTGAGCATCAATGGCTAAACACAGCCATCGTAGACAGTTTCCTGAAAGTTCTTTCGGAACGACCTGACACATTTATCTCCCGCAAAGTTGGCGCCGAAAACGCCAAGAAAATCAGCCAAGCCGCCACGCACGTATTGGACCTAGGCGGCGCAGAAACCAAATCTGGGAAAGAAGCCATCGCGCAACTAGACAAGATGCTGCGCGAATACGGCAACGACTACAACCCAGGAACAACCGCCGACATAACTGCCAGCACTCTAGCATTGTGCACTCTGAGCGGATACCGAGCTTAAATCAAGCGTCTGAGCCACAAACCTAACGAATTGCAAAGTGGCGCTACGCAGTTTTTCTGTAGTTCTTTGTTGTGTCGGTAGGCTTCTCTTTCAGATTTTTCTTTATCATTCCAAGGAGTTCGTCGCCATCTGTATCCAAGCTCAAAATTGGGACCTTCAACCAATTTAACTGAGGTTTGTTTTTGGAAATTACCCCTGTGACCGCAAGGATAGGCTCTGCGGCTCCATCCAATGTCCGTCTAAGATTTTCTTCGCTTACTGCCGTGATTATTTTTGGAATATCTGTCCTTTTCGCTATGAGCCCGTGAAAGCCTTCAATGAACACTATGTCTAAGCAGTCTTGTTGTAGTTCTCCGATTATTTGATCTAAGTCGTTTAGCCCGTCACTGGTTTTCTTTATGATTGCAATTTCTTCGGGGCTAATGGCAACTATCACTTTTGCACCCGCCTTGGCGTACCTCCAAGTGTTAGTGCCTTCTTTGTCAATCGTGAATCCTTCGCGGTGAATATGCTTCACCGACCCGATACGGTACCCTTCAGCAGAAAGGCGCGAAATCAAGAATTCTAACGTTGTTGTTTTGCCTGAACCGCTTGTTCCAACTGCAGCTATGACTAAAACCGTACCGTCACACTCCCGTTTGGGAAATCTGTCTAATTGGCTCTAATAAACAAAGCGATATCTATTCTCTTTCGTTTGCACGCGATTCACACCATGCTTTATCGGACATTGCCCGTTCCGCCAAAAAGAAGCAGAGAGATTTTTCGTGCAATTTGGCTTCCAACTCATAGTTGCTAGCGGCTTTCAGAAAGGCTTGTCTGCTTTCGGAAACTGTTTTGGCTGCTTTAGGTTCGCTCTGAATTTTAGTCTGAATGAGGTAGCTTTTTGCTTCGTTTTCTCGGCTGACCGCTGCCCAAAAGAACGAGTTATCTTTCTCCATTCTTGTCGCGCAAGACGAAAAGATTTCTGAGG
>JADGNF010000071.1 GCA_017883615.1 Candidatus Bathyarchaeota archaeon | reverse complement strand
TGTCTCTAAATAGAACACCGACTTGGTTTTTGCCAAAAGGAAAGGCATACGTCTGATAATGCCTTTTGAGCGGTTCGCTGTAATTCTCAAAAGTTGCCGGATTGCCAGTTCTCTCTATCGTGCCGAATACATCAAGCCAATACTGCTCAGAGCCTGGGAATACCTCGCTTGTGCGCCTTCCCAAAACTTGAGACGCCTTAACACCTGTCTGTTTTTCGTAAGCATTGTTAACTTCAAGGTAACGGAAATCGCAAGCTTGGCCTTTCTCGTTGCGCACTATTTCAATTAGCTCGAAGCCCTCGTCGATGTTGTCAAATAAACCCCGATAATGAGCTTCAGCCTTCACAACAGAATCTTCAGCTTTCTTACGCTCAGTAATATCTCTGAATATTACCACGACGCCCGTAGTTTGACCGTCTTTGCTTTTTATGGGCGAGCCACTGTCGTCAATTGGGACCTCTGTTGCGTCTTTGCGGATCAAAATCGTGTGGTTAGCTAGCCCAACAATTAGTCCTTTTTCCAGAACTTTCGAAACTGGATTCTCAACAGTTTTCCGACTGAACTCATTAATTATTTTGAATACCTGTCGTACTGGCTTACCTGAAGCGTCTTCTAATTTCCAACCTGTTAGTTTTTCAGCTACACCGTTCATAAACGTAATTTTACCCAAAGTATCAGTAGCCATAACCGCGTCACCGATGCTAGAAAGGGTAGTTGACCAACGTTGCTCGCTCTCTGACAAGGCAACTTGCGCCACTTCTAGTTCTTGTGTATAACGCTTAACTTCCTCGTGCATATGCTGCGTTAAGTCGGTTAGCACCAGAAACGTCGTGTTTACGCTATCCGTTTGCAAGGTGTTGAAGGAGACTTGTGTTGGAACTAATGTTTCATCTTTTGCTTTGAAGGTAATTTCTTTGGATACGGTATCCTTGCCTTTCCTGACGGAAGCCAATAGTTTCCTAAAAGCCGTCTCGTGTGTTGTGGAAACCAGTTTTTCGATGTTGGTGCCCACGATTTTTTCAAGAGGGCACTTCATCATTTTGGCAAAGCCACTGTTGCAGTACAAAATCACGTTATCCTCTGATAACATGACGGCGCCTTCCCGCATTTCCTCGATGAGAACTCGGTAAGGCTTCTCAGCTCCGCTCATCGTGTAAACTTGCTCGCCTTTCGGGGTAGAAATGACTAGCCCGTCAATTTCCCCTCGCCTAATAGCATCTAAGGTGTCTTGGGCCTCTTGCAGACGAGCCTGCAACTCTTCATTCTCTGAAACCAAGTCTTTGGCTGGTTTTTCTTGCATCCTAAATCCAACTTATTTTTTCTTTTCTTTAGGAACTAAATCTAACCCGATAAGAATTTTTTCCTCGTTAGACATGTCACCGATGAATTTTCTTAATGGCAAAGGCAACTTCTTGATGAGGGTAGGCGCAGCTAGGATTTGCTCTTTCTTTGCGTATTCTGGCTGCTGATAAATATCAATGATTTCAAGTTCGTATCTGCCTTGGAGGTTTTCTTCGCAGATTTTCCTAATGTTCTCGATAGCGTTTATTGATTTGGAAGTCATTCCTGTAACGTAAAGCCGCAGAACATATTTTTCATTACCCGTTGCCTGCAGTCTTTTCTCGAATTTTTTTGTGGTCTCGCTTTTTTCTTTCAAAAGGATTCCTCTTGCAAGAGTTTTTATGTTGGTGCCTTGGGGCGAATGTCTAGCCCGACTAGAACTCGTTCGGTGTTTGAGAGGTCGCCGATTATTTTTCTAATCGGCTCAGGAAGTTTACGGACAAGTGTTGGGATAGCTAAGATTTGGTCGCCTGCAGCTAGTTGTGGGTCTTTGCATAAGTCAATGACTTCGATTGTGTACTTGCCTTTTAGGTGCTCATCGCAGATCTTCTTCAAATTAGCGAAGGCAGTCATGGATTTTTGGGTTTGACCCGCAACGTAAAGTCGCAGCTCCCAAACATCCGAGGCTTTGGTTGTTTCTTGGCTTTCTTTCGAGGATTCTTTTTTCGCATTCATCTTATTGTCCATCCTTTGCGGGCTCAGTTACTGTTTGTCTTCTTTGCGCATGCGGCCCATTTCTTCTCGGTTCTCGGACGAAGTTTTTTCGAGGCGTTTTTCTTGGGCGATTTTCTGTTTGACTTCTTCCTCTTTGGCTGTGAACTCCGCTTGTAACGCTTCAACTTGTGCCTGCACTAACTTGCGTTGGCGCTCTAAGTCACGTTGCAGTTTCTCGGTTTCCTCTTTGCGTGAATCTTCGGCTGCTTTGTCTTTGTTTTCTTGAGTGAGTCTTGCCGAGCCGGTGAGTACTCCTGCGGGTCCTGTGTATACGTCTATGATGTCTACGCCTTTGCTTGTTATGAGGAACTCCCGTATTTGGTTGGAGTGAGCCATGCCTCTGGATTTGAGAATGTAGATGCCGCGATTACGCTCTCCCCCCAGCTCGATGTCTCTTAGTAATATCCAGGTGTCCATTATGGAGGAGACTTCAGTTTCTGTTGTCTCAAGGCTGGCTAAGTGTGTTAGGTTTGTGAAAATGGTGGTTATTTGTTTAGCTTTCAAGTAGTCGATTAGGCGGGTGAGCATAGATTTGACGTCGTTTTGGTCTCCAGCATTAATGAGATTAGTTATTGGGTCAACTATGACGGAGTCGGGTTTGAAGTCGTCAATCAATTTTTGCATTTGCACCAGGTGCGTTTCTAAGCCGTAGAACGTGGAGCGCACGGCATGGAACTTGAGTAATCCTTTTTTGACGCAGGGTTCAAGGTCGATGCCAATCGACTTCATGTTTCGCATTATCTGGTTGGGCGACTCCTCAAACGCAAAGTAGAGGCATCGCTGGTTTCTTTGGCAAGTTGCGGCAGCGAAGCTGGCGGATATGCTGGTTTTGCCCGTTCCAGCTGTTCCCGAAATTAATATGGTGCTCCCTTGGTAGAAGCCCTTGCCTTCAAGCATTGTGTCTAGTCGTGGAATGCCGCTTGAGATACGTTTGTTTGAGATTTCATAGTTTAGTGTCAGCGAGGTTATGGGCATTATTGAGATGCCTTTTTCATCAATCAAAAACGGATACTCATTAGTCCCATGCACTGAACCGCGGTATTTGACAACGCGCATACGTCTTGTGGAAATCTGGTTTTGCACCCGATGATCCAGCAAAATAACGCAGTCTGAAACATACTCTTCTAAACCGTACCGCGTTAGGCTTTTTTCGCCCCGTTCAGCAGTAATGATAGCCGTCACGCCTTTGTCTTTTAACCAACGGAACAATCTGCGCAGTTCAGCTCGCAAAATTGCCTCGTTACCTAATCCTGCGAACAAAGATTCAATTGTGTCTAAGACTACGCGTTTGGCACCGATGCTATCAATCGCGTGGTTAAGGCGAACAAACAAGCCTTCAAGGTCATATTCGCCAGTCTCCTCAATTTCACTTCGCTCCACGCGGACATAATCAACAAGGAACTTCTTTTGGGCAATAAGTGCCTCTAAATCGAAACCTAAAGACGCCACGTTTTTGGCGAGTTCTTCGGCGGTTTCTTCAAATGCCATGAAAACTCCGGGCTCATTGTAATCTGTTGCGCCTCGGACGAGAAACTCCATGGACATTAGGGTTTTGCCGCTACCAGCACCGCCAGCAATCAAAGTTGGACGCCCTTTGGGTATTCCGCCGAAAGTTATTTCGTCTAATCCTCGGATTCCTGATTTGCATTTTGGAAAAACCTGCTCGGTCCCTGCGGCAGGCTTTTTGTTAGTTGACATACCCGAAAATTGTACGGGACAAATATATGTGTTTTCCAAATTCACAAAATCTTGACTGTTAGCTGCTTTGACTTAATTCAGGTGTATACGGGATGACTTTTGATTTGTGTGGCGTTTACAATGGGATCTAATAAAAGGTTTATGGTTTCTTCTTCATTTCAACTGAACACTCTCCACTAACCGGGAAGGTCTTTTCGGGTACAGGTTAAAAGACTAGTTTTTGCGCTTGTTGTTTTCCCCGAAAGAAATGTTTGGAAGCGTCAATGATGGGTAAAACTGTTGAATCGTACCGTATGGTTTTGGAGTATGAGATTGGCAAGTGGAATGGCTTCGCTAAATCCCTTCGCAGTGAAGATCGAGCGGCTTTTGAGATAATTATGGATGCTTGCAGGAATCATGCTTCAGCGGGCAGTAATGCGACTAACCCAATTCTTTTCGAACCAATGGTAATGTCCATCCTTCTCCAGCAACAGGTCAGCATAATACAAAAGCTCCAGAGGGAATTGGATGCTCTCAAACAGCAGTCAGGCTCAAAGTCCTGACATCCTCAAGGGTTGGATCCTTGACGCGTACCCTGCCGGAGAAGGGGAGGTAGCGGTTTGGATCATAACCGAATCAGGTCAAAGAATCCGCCTAACAGACCGCTTCCAACCAGAAATCTACGTTTCCTCAAAAACCGAACCCATCGAACCCCTAATCAGCAAACTCTACAAAAACACCGACATCAAGAGATGGCGCTTTGTCAACAAGTACGCTCAACCCACAGACTCCCAAAAATCCAAAGTGCTAGAGCTTTCGCTAAAAGACTGCCGAAAAACGCAGACCCTAACCAACGCCATTCTAAAGCTGGGCGACTTCATGCGCTATCAGGTCCACAATTGCG
>JADGNF010000070.1 GCA_017883615.1 Candidatus Bathyarchaeota archaeon | reverse complement strand
TCTCAACTCTTGAAAGGCACAGGAACGACTTGTTATGCCCACTCGCGGTCTTTACGTTGGACGATTCCAGCCTTTTCATTTAGGGCACCTTGAAGCCATTAAAGGAATTCTTGAAGAAGTGGAAGAACTCGTCGTAGTTATTGGCAGCGCTCAATACAGTCACACTAAAGGTAATCCGTACACAGCAGGGGAGCGTTTAGTGATGATTCGTAACGCTCTTGAAGAAGCGAAAGTGGACTTTGGCAGAGTCTGGGTTGTTCCTGTTCCCGACGTCCATCTACATATGATGTGGGTATCCGCCGTAGAAGGCTATACTCCTAAATTCCAGATTGTCTATACAAACGAGCCTTTAACGAAACGGCTCTTCATGGAAGCAGGCTATAAAATTAAGAATATCCCCTTCTTTGAGCGCCAGTTCTACTCTTCTACTCTGGTTCGCGAGAAGATGCTTTTGGATGAAAGCTGGAAAACGCTGGTTCCCAAAAGCGTGGCGGATTTCGTCGCGGAGATAGATGGTGTTAGCAGACTGCGGGACCTTAACCGCACTGACAAAGCATAATCACAAGTAAAATCCAGTAACTCAAACCCAAAAACTCATTCTTTAAGATAGCCACAAAACAGCCCTGCCAAATTGCAAAATAGGCTTGGAAAAATGAACGCCAGAGATATTCTTAACAGCTTTTTGTGCCAGGAAAAATGTGCAAACAAGCTTTAGGTGAAAACCGCTAATCCATAATTGATCAAGCAGTCGCTATTAGTTGTTTTTGCCTCAAAAGCACAGAGACTAGTTAGAATCCTGCAGCAATCAAATCGTGTGGCTTCATTAGTTCTCTTAGAAGAATAGTCGCGTATGCGCTCCGTAGCAGCATGAACTCTAAAGGCACGCAGAACTCTGCGTCAGAATCTGCCGAAATGCTACCTGCTTTGAAGTCTTTGACTGGGCAAACTGCCGCTCGCAATTCACCTCTTGCGCTGATTTCAGGTATGGCGGAAATTCTAAACCCTTGCGCTTCCACGCTTTCCTCCTCAAGAACCTGTTTCTCCAACTCACCCATGACTCCGCTGGAGAGCCGTTGTTTGGCTCCGAAAATGGGCAATGCAACCCGCATTTTGCCCGCTTGGATTAACTCGTTAATTTCTGAGACGTTTGACGATTCGGCAATTCTACTTGCCTTTATCATCGGCAAACCCGAACGCTCCACACTCACCACAAAATCGCCAACTTCCGCTTTGCACAGTGAAAAACCCGCTTTTACTCTTGCGCTCAGGAAACGGTTGAACAGGTAGGATTGCCAAGCCTGCACAAACAGCATCTGCAACTTAAGCGGTAGCCGCCCAAAAGCTCCTGCAAAATCGCCTGGATTCGATACGAGATGAGCAAGCATGAGTTTTTCGAACCGTAGTTGCGTCGGAAAATCTTTGAGTGCTTGCTGGAAGTTTTTGGTAGCTTCGAGTTCCCCACGGATTCGCATTGATTCGGGGTGTTCGTGGATGCTGGGTTTGGCGAGGAAAACCATTGCCGCTTCCTCTATGTTGCCTTGGACCATGGCTTTGCCGACGAGGTGGGTTATGGCCCTGGTTGTGCCGAAACGTTGGTGTCCGTAAAAGTTTGGGATTCCCCCAGCCGCTGTAACTTCCGTCTCAACTTTCGTAATCTGCTCTTCAACGGCAGTTTTCGGTTGATCAATTTCTTTGATTGTAATTTTGAAATTATTACCTAGCAGGTAAAACGAACAAAGCTGCTCCCGAAAGTACCCGACCGGATGCAAAGTTACATCTTTAAAGTTGACGGCAGCAGCTTCCTCTACCGAAACCCCTTCAATCGTTATATATTGGGCTGTTACGGCTTTTGCGTCTTTGATGCCTGCAATTTGGATCCGCTCTTGCCCTATCCCTAGTTCTTTTGCAACGTTTTTGACAGCTATGAATGTGTCCCAGTTACGCTTAACCAAAGCGCAAAGCAGGAAACGCTGCCTAGCTTCCATAGCGCCCAATGCGCGCTTCGACGCGTTTGGTTGGGCGTTTGCTCTGGACCCGTCCACCAAGGTTTCTTCAACGACAAAATCTTCAACGGACCTCCGTATTGCTCCGCCGATGCCGACAGTTTTTGTGGCGTAGACTTCAATGCCCATTTGGCACTCGATTTCGGGAACAACCAACATAATTCGCCTTTTAGAGCAGCTTGAGCTGGCTCGTTAACCTGTCAATTCGTTCGGTAGGAGCAGGGCCAATACCAAGACAGGTTACTGTTCCCTCGGGAATCTCGGTTAAACCAGCATCAACAATCAACGCGTGAGGTAAGCCTACTTCTTCTGCCGCCTTCTCCAGTTCATGCAGTTCTTTTTCGGTGGGCACCTTAACCGCTATTTTGCGTTGCCCTTCGTAGAGCCACGCTTCCCACCACTTCTTGTAGTGCATGTTGGCATCTTGGGCAGCCGATACAGCCGCGTGCCCTGCCTGAGCCGCGATTTTGCCCTTACTTAACTGCAAATCCTGACGGAAAACCAGAACTTGCTTGTACTCGAACTCTCTCATTTCTTTTCCCAAACGTTAATTGTGGATTTCCAGCGTTTTAAGCGTTTGCAGCCAAATGAAAGTGACTCATTAGTGATTAAGCCAAATTTGTCCGTACATGTTTGGCTCCTAATAGTGACTCTATGCAGAAACCTATAGTGGGTAGGGCGCTATTGGCTGGGTTTCAGCCCGTTAATATGTTGAAGAAAGCGTAGATGGCTAGATGCAGGTCAAAGGTAGGTTATCTATTGGAAAAGGTCTAACATAATTTAGAGGCGGAGAGAAGGCAAATATAGCCCAAGCAAATAAGCCAAGGTCGCGTATGCGGCTGGCTTTCGCAACATGCCAAGCAAAGTTCTTCCTTGAAAATCAATCTCATCAACATCCCTCAGTGCCTTGTCAAAGCCGAATTTTGAGGTGAACCGCATGGCACGGTCGATTTTCTCGTCGGAAAACGAGTCAATTGCTTTTCGAGCACTTAGCATAACGTCGACGTCAAAGCCCAATTGGTTCATGATGCGCTTCTGGTATGCCCTTAAAACGTTGGCGGATACATCGCCTTTTGCCAAAGCTTCGGCTGCAACTTCGGTAGCGGTTTTGGCGCAGGTCAAGCTAAAAACCACACCTCCGCCTGTAGTAGGTTTCACTTGGGATGCGCAGTCGCCGATCGCGAGAAAGCCGTTGGCGTATGCTCGCTGGATCGGTCCACCCAAAGTTATCGCGTGAAAAGCAATACTTTTGATTTTAGCGTTTCTTAGCTGCTTCGAAGCCACCGGATGCTGACGCAACAACCGCTCTAAAAACTCTTTTGGGTTCCCCCTTCGCGTCGCAAGCCCAACTTTTGCGGTGCCATCAAGCCTCGGGATAAGCCAGCTATAGAAACCCGGTGCGTAATCCTTCCCAACGTAAACTTCGACCGCATGTTCTTCTACATACTTGACGTTTTCCACTTCGGCTTCCGCCGCGTAAACCAGTGCCTCTGGGTTAAGTGCTTGCAGCCCTGCTTGTCGTAGCAATCTGGATGAGATTCCTTCACAGTCAACCACGACCTTCGCAAAAACCCGCTCTACTACGCTATCACTGTGGGCAACAGTTAAGCCCTTAACAACATTATTCTCAACGATGAGCGACTGAACCCGCTTGCCCAACTCGAACTTTGCTCCCGACTTTTGTGCTTTCTCAGCCACGAACTGGTCAAACCGCGCCCGATTAACTGCGCACGTCACCGGCTGGTTCAAGTGGACGCTGAATTTGGTGCCTTTAGGAGAGTAGAAGTTGGCGGCAGAAAACGTGTTTTCAACGATGCCTGCTGGAAGCGGAAAAAGCCCCAGACTGCGAAGGCTACGAATGCTCAAATGCCCCGCACAATGCGACGGTAACCCAACCTGCGGATGTTCTTCAAAAACAGTTACGCTTAAGCCGCGTTTGGCAAGTTCAAAAGCAAAAAAGGAGCCTGCAGGTCCGCCACCGATAACGACGGCGTCCTGCATGGTTTCATCAGTCCAATGGTTACTGGATGAGTTCGACGCGTTTTTTTCCACGGGACAGTGATGTGGTGCGTATTTTTCCGCCAATTTCCAGTTTGAGTAGGAGTTCGACGAAGTCTTTGTAACCTAGGTCATCAAATTCTCCCTGCATCGCGGTAAAGAGGTCGTTTTCGGGCATATCACCTTTTTTCTTGAGTGTTTCTAAGAGAACGAAGTAGGCGGGTCGGGTTTTCCATATTTTGGTTGGTAGTGGCATTTGTGTTTTCCCTCCTTAAGCTATTGGTGTGGATGGCTTTTGTACTTGGCGGACTTGTTGCATGAAGCCTTTGTACCATTTCTCCATGTCAGGTGACACCGATGGACCTACTTCTTTGAGGGCATCTTGGAAGTCTCTCATTGCGACTTCTGTGGCGTTTATGTCGCGGCGTAGTGCATGCATGGCGGCTTCTCTGCATATGTTTTCAAGGTCAGCGCCAGAATAATACTTGGTTTGCAAAGCAACTTGGTTTAAGTCTACATCTTTGTTTATCGGCATGCCTGTGGTGTAAAGCGTCAGTATCTGTAGCCTGCTCTTTTCGTCAGGTTCGGGCACGTAAATTAGCCGGTCAAATCTTCCCGGACGAAGCACCGCGGGGTCGATTAGGTTTGGTCTGTTAGTAGCTGCAATAACGGTTATGTCCTGCAAACTCAAGATGCCGTCCATTTCCGTTAGTAACTGGCTTATGACGCGTTCGGAAACTCCGCTATCGCTGCCTCCTCCGCCTCGCATGGGCGTAAGCGAATCCATCTCGTCAAAGAATATTACCGCAGGTGCTGCCATTCTGGCTTTTCGGAAGACTTCTCGAATTGCCTTTTCCGACTCACCCACCCATTTGCTAAAAACTTCAGGGCCTTTAATGCTGATGAAGTTGGCTTCGCTCTCGGTTGCTACTGCTCGGGCTAGGAGGGTTTTGCCGCATCCTGGTGGACCATAAAGCAAGATGCCTTTTGGAGGTTTTATGTGTAAGCGCGTAAAGATTTCAGGTTGCTTCATGGGCCATTCGACTGCTTCGATAAGGTGCTGTTTGACGCTGTCCAAGCCGCCAACATCGCTCCAGTGTACCGTTGCTACTTCGATGTAGACCTCACGCATAGCGGTTGGAGTGACTTCTTTGTATGCGTTGGTGAAGTCATCCATCTTCACTTCCATCTTCTCCAACACCGCAGGCGGGATACGTTCCTCTTCTAGGTTAATTTGAGGTAGATACCGGCGTAGCGCTTTCATGGCGGTTTCTCTGCCCAAAGCAGACAAGTCTGCACCCGTGTAGCCGTGGGTCATGTCGGAGAGCTTCTTTAGGTCAACATCCTCAGCCAAGGGCATGCCACGTGTGTGGATCTGGATTACTTCGTAGCGACCTTTCTTGTCAGGAACGCCAATTTCGATTTCCCGATCAAACCTGCCAGGTCTGCGAAGCGCTTGATCTAGTGCACCTGGTCTGTTAGTGGCACCGATAACGATGACGTTTCCTCTGCCAGACAATCCATCCATCAACGCAAGCAGCTGAGCCACTACCCGTCGTTCAACTTCACCCGTGACTTCTTCACGTTTAGGTGCGATCGCGTCAAGTTCGTCGATGAATATGATGCTTGGAGCATTTTGCTGGGCCTGCTGGAAAATTTCTCGTAAGCGGGCTTCGGATTCACCGTAGAATTTGCTCATGATTTCGGGTCCATTAATTGAGTAAAAGTTTGCTTCGGACTCGTTGGCGACTGCTCGGGCTAGGAGGGTTTTGCCGCATCCTGGTGGACCATGCAGGAGGACTCCTTTTGGTGGTTCAATGCCCAGCCGCTGGAAAAGCTCTGGGTGGCGCAAAGGCAGCTCGACCATTTCTCGGACGCGTTGGATTTCCTCGTGTAAGCCGCCGATGTCTTCGTACGTTGTTCGGGGTAAACCTTTTGCTTCTGGAGCTGGTTCGTTTAGTATGGTTAAGCGGGATTCCGCGGTGACTTTGACTATGCCGTGGGGACGCGTTTTGCTAACGGTAAAGGGGATGGCGTGTCCAAGCATCATAACCAGCGTTGTGTCGCCTTCGACGAGGGTACGTTCCATGAGGCGATTCTTAACGAAGTTAGTGAAATCTTCATCAACATTCAATCTCATATCTACGGGTGCAAGTGTTATGCTCAGAGCAGTTTTAACTTTGGCTGGACGAACAACGACGTACTCGTTTATGGCGACCCCAGCGTTTTTGCGTGTAAAACCGTCGATGCGAATGATGTCGCGGTTCTGGTCTTCGCTGTAGGCTGGCCAAGCAATTGCGCTCGTGGTTCGTTTAGCGACGATCTCGATTACGTCGCCTGCGCTTATGCCTAGTTTCTGCATGGTTCGTTGATCAATGCGGGCTATGCCTCTTCCAACATCACGTTGTCGGGCATCTCCTGCGCGTAGTTGAACTTCATGAATTTCACTCATTTAGAATGCTTCCTGTGACTGGTCACTTACCAAGCTCTTGAAAACATGCTTTTTATGACTATATAAATGTTTGAGCGTAAAAAGAAAAGAAAACGGGTTGCTACCGGCTGCTGCGGTGTACCTGAAGGGTCTGAACTTGGCTTATGCCTTTGATTTCACCTAATTTTTCTTCGAGTTGGTCGACGACGCCTTGTTGGTCTTCAGGAAACTTCATCTGAACAAGGAGTGCGACTAAACCAAAAGCGACTGGGTCTTCGCCGTAGCCAGTTATTTCAGCATATTGGGGGAGTTTGGCTTGGATTTCGGCTTTAAGGGGAGTGAAGTCTTTAACGATATCTTCGGGGAAGATTTTGTAGGTTACAATGACATGGCCCACGATTCTGCGCCTCTTTTTATGGTCCGGTGAAGCCGCATTTGGGACATTTGTACGGTCGGCCGAATTTGCGGCATTTGCCGTCGCGTTTGATTTGGATTTCGCCGCAGTTGGGGCAGGGGAATTTAGTGGCTTCTGCTCCTGGAGGGATTGGTTTTCCGCAGCTTGTGCAGGTAACCAGTGATAAGGATGTTGCTTGTCTTTCTGCCATATTGCTCAACTTCTAAGTTCGCGTTTTCTTAAACGTTAGACTCCTTTATATTTGCTGTGCTTATGTTCTGGAGTTTGCTGTTTCTTTTTTGAGAGATTCTGTTGTAGCTTCGAGAAAACAATTGTTCTTTTGTCAATAAGTCAAGTCGTTTTTTTGCGTTTTAGGTCGTGATTATGGTTGCGGTTAAGGGCTCTCATTTCGCAAATAGTCCCAGAAAAGTGACTGGTAAAAGTATTTTTTTACGGGTCACAAAAAGTTGCTACTTTCCCAAAACATTGCCATAGAAACTGTTATAAGTTTTATTTTAGGCGTCAACGAAAGTTCTAAAAATACTTAATAGTGCTCCACACAGTTAAAATAGCTCTATCTTAAAAAGAGAATTGATTTGAGGTTCGGAACATGTGCGGAATTTTCGGTTGCATCATGAAGAAAGGAAACGCAGCACCAGTTATCCACGCGTCGCTTAAGCGGCTTGAGTATCGCGGATATGACTCCGTCGGAATAGCCACCCTAACTAATGGCGAAATCACAATTAAAAAGGACCAGGGAAAAATCGATGACGTTCACAAACTCGTTAACCTCGACGACATGGCGGGAAACATAGGTATAGGGCACACAAGGTGGGCAACACATGGCGCTCCTCTCAAAGTGAACGCGCACCCGCATGTTGACTGTACAGGAAAAATCGCCGTTGTCCACAACGGCATCATAGAAAACTATAATGAACTCAGAAACGAATTGGAAAACGCAGGACACCAATTTGTCTCCAAAACCGACACAGAAGTTGTTCCACACCTAATCGAAGAAGCTTTTAAGAAAAACCCCGCTTGGACCCTCACCGAAGCTGTCATAGACACAATCAAGAAACTCTGCGGGTCCTATGCACTTGCGGTGATTTCTACCAAAGAGCCTGAAAAGATCCTTTGTGCCAGAAACGAAAGCCCCCTCATTTTAGGCATAGGAAAAGATGCATCGTATTGTGCCTCGGATTTAACCGCGTTTTTACCGATGACCAACAAGGCAGTCTTGATTAACGACGGAGAACTCGTTACGCTTACTCCTGGCAAATACGAAATTAAGCGCATTCAAGATGGATCCAAAGTTGTGCGGGAACCGAAAGTTATCGATTGGTCACCTGAGATGGCAGTGAAGACGGGGTACCCACACTTCATGATTAAAGAAATCCACGAGCAACCCGCAACTCTCCGCAACACCCTGAGGGCGCAGGAGCACTATTTGGACTTGATTTCAACTTTCCTAGACCGCGCCACTGAAGTTTACCTGGTCGCCTGCGGAACAAGCTACCACGCATGCTTGGCTGCGTCATACATGTTCTCAAAGCTGGCATTTCTCCCAACTTACCCAGTTTACGCCTCCGAATTTGTCGAGCAGCACGGTAAATCCGTCAACATCGACAGCACTATACTTGCCGTTAGCCAGTCAGGCGAAACCGCGGACACATTAGGTGCCGTAACCTGTAGTCAACAACGCGCAGCAACCATACTAGGCTTAACCAACACCGTCGGCTCAACCCTCACGCGGGTCTCCCGAGTCTACATCGGACAGCAGTCAGGACCAGAAATCGGAGTCGCAGCAACCAAGACCTTCACTTCTCAGCTTTCAGTCTTAGCACAGTTGGCGCTTCGCCTTTCCACTAAGCGGGGTAAGGTGTCTCAGGATGAAATGGATTATCTCGCGGAGAAACTGGAAACGATACCCCAAGTCGTAGAAACCATAATCCTCACACAAGAAGAAAAAGTCAAAGCACTCGCAAAGAAGTACAAAGACGCCAAAATCTTCTTCTTTTTGGGCAGAGGCATAAACACAGCCACCGCTTTCGAAGGTAGGCTGAAACTAATGGAAATCGCCTACATGCCAGCCATTGCGTTTCCGGCAGGCGAAAGCAAACATGGACCAATCAGTCTAATCGAACCCGGTTTCCCCGTCGTCTTCATTTGTCCCAAAGACGGCGTGACACACAAGACATTAATTGGCAACATTCAGGAGATGAAAGCCCGCGGCGCTTCCATAATAAGCATAATCGAAGAAGACGACGAAGAAGTCAAAGCCATGTCCGACGACTACATCGAAATCCCCAAAGGCATCCCCGAAGTGATCTCGCCAATTCCCTTCATAATCCCACTGCAGCTGCTCGCGTATTATATGGCGATTGAACGGGGCATCAACCCTGACATGCCACGGAACCTTGCCAAATCTGTCACAGTCAAGTAATCTGCCTTTTTTCTTTTTTCCCAGCCAAATCCACATACATTAAAAAAGGAAAAGCCAACAATATGCTTCTTGGTGCTTAGGCGTGGAGAAGGCAAACTGGAAAAAACTAATTGGCAAACTAGTAAAACAACGTGATCTACACTCGCCAAGCGTCATCCAAGCAATGCTATCAGTTCCTCGAGAGAGTTTTATTCCAGCAGACTTGCAAACTTACAGTGCAACTGACACACCGATTCAGATTGGGTTTGGCCAGTCAGTTTCTGCCCCGCAAATAGTGGCCATCATGAATGAATCTCTCAAACTAGAAGTAGGCTCCAAAGTTTTGGAGGTTGGGGCAGGTTCTGGTTGGCAGGCGGCTACAATGGCGGAAATTGTTGCGCCCAAGGAGGCACCCAGAAGTGGGTGGGGTCACGTTTACGCAGTGGAGATTGTACCCGCTCTAGCCGACGCTGCCCGAAAAAACGTGAGGAACGCTGGGTACAGTGACCGCGTCTCCATAATCAACGCTGACGGGTCTAAGGGGTACCCACAGAAAGCTCCTTACGACCGCGTCGTTGTTACTTCAGCAGCCCCCAATATTCCCAAGCCGCTAGTAGATCAGCTCAAAGAAAATGGCGTCCTCTTGATTCCTGTTGGCAGCCAGTTTCTATTCCAGAAACTCCTCAAAATAACTAAGCAACCCGACGGACAAATCAAAGAAGAAAACCTCGGAAACGTCTCATTCGTCCCTCTGACGGGCGAGTGTAGGTCCAAGACTTAGCCAAACCATTTCTCCAACGTCGTCTTGCCCTTCTGCTTCTGAGTGCCAGCTTGCATCTTCTCTATTGACCTGCGAACGCGATCCTCAGAGAAGTCTTTTTCGCGAACAAGAAAATCAACAATACCTTCAGTATTTGGTTCGTGCCACTCGATTTTGTAGTTGTCGGTTACTGGCGGGTGAAGGAAGATTTCTCGGATTTGCTCTGGGGGATGCGGAAACTCGGCGTTCTTTATGTGAGGGACCGCGTTTTCCAATGTGCCATGTTGTTTGATCAGTTTAAGGGCAGTTTTGGGGCCTAAGCCTTTGATGCCGTCGGGGTTAAAGTCAGTGCCGATCAGGATGCCCACATCGATCAGTTGCTCGTATGTTATGCCCATGCGTTTGAGGGCGTCGTTTAAGCTAATTGTTTCTGGCACGATGTCCACGTAGACGCTTTTGCTGGGGAGCTTACGCCTGCCCGAAATTGTGACGTTTCGCAGCAGAAGTGGCGCTCCGAAAAGAAGGCTGTCGTAGTCTTGGCTGCCACAGTAATCTGTTTCGCCTTTTCGCGTCATATGCGCCGCCTGTGCTTCGCCTTCGCTGGGTGCCTGGATCCACGGCAACCCCATAAGTTCCAGCAGCCGTTGGCTATCCGTCTTCATGTATTCCTTCATCGTGGTGGTTGCCTGCGCAAACATCCGCATCTTAGGCGCATCGCCTTTAGCTACGGCTTTTTCGTAATGAACCTGAGCTTCCACTTTTATCGCGTGCCTCCGTTCAATGGTTTCGCGCTTAAACTCTGGAGGTGCACCGTCGAAAACGTAAATCGGCTTTATCCCCATCTCCACAAGGTTGCTGGTCCGATAGAACAAGCCGCTAAGATGGCTGGTAACTTTCCCCGTGCCATCCATGAGTGGCGTACCGTCAGGTTGACGGATAATGCTGAGAAACTGGTAAATCGCGTTAAAGGCGTCAATAGCAACGGATTTGCCGCCTAAATCCTTTAAGTCAACCACAGTTTTAGGAACGAGGTCTCTTAGGTTTAACCCCAAAATGGCACCCTAAAACATATGGCAAAAAACAAGTTAAATAAACTTGCTAAAGTCAATCCACGCTTCATGTTTTTTGGTGTATTAGCTCTTGTGGGAAAGCTTCGCCTGCTACGTAAGTTTAAGCGCAATTTGAACCTGCGTTTCAGGCTTTATATAAGGGAGGGGGAGGCTTTGCACGCAATAGGTTTCGGTGAGTCTGTTGACTGGGTTCTTGCCTTGTTTTCGGCTATTTATAGAGGGGGGTAGGTTGCTGTGGAGCAAGAGGAGGGTAGGT
>JADGNF010000069.1 GCA_017883615.1 Candidatus Bathyarchaeota archaeon | reverse complement strand
ACCTACCCTCCTCTTGCTCCACAGCAACCTACCCCCCTCTATAAATAGCCGAAAACAAGGCAAGAACCCAGTCAACAGACTCACCGAAACCTATTGCGTGCAAAGCCTCCCCCTCCCTTATATAAAGGGGGAAATGTAGGCTGAGAGAATAGACAACGGTCAAAAAAAGATTCAAAGCATTATTGCTAAGGTTTGGTAATTACTTCTTCACTATTTTCTTTTTTGATCCGTCGTCAAAGGGCAAAGTTTTAGCGGCGGGGATTGTTCTTTGAGTTTCTTGTCGGATTTGTTCATTTCAGTTTCCCTGCCATCCAATGGGGATGTCTAATTATATATGATATTCCATGATATATCTCGCCGGCGAAAAAGAGAAAGAAAAGTTTTCCGGTTAAGCTGGTTTAAAGTATTTTGTCTTTGGGGAGCCGCAAATGGGGCATATTTCTGGCGCTGAACCTTCCACGGTGTTTCCGCATACGCCGCAAACGTAGTAGTCTACTTTCTCCATATCTTTTTTGTTTTTCAGGGAGTCGATGGCTTTCTGGTACAGCTTCGCATGTATTTGTTCGACTTTGTTGGCAACATCAAAGCTCCAGGTTGCCTGTTTGTTACCTTCCTCTTTTGCTATGCCTAGGTACTCAGGATACATTTTGGTGAACTCAAAAGTTTCCCCGCCAAGAGCCGTGTTCAAATTCTCCAGTGTTGACTTAACTTCACCCAGAGTCTTCATGTGGTTCATGGCGTGGATAGTTTCAGCTTCGGCTGCTGCTCGGAAAAGTTTGGCTGCTTGCGTGAAGCCTTCTTCTTGGGCTTTCTGTGCAAACGCGAGGTATTTTCGGTTGGCTTGGGATTCGCCGGCAAACGCAGCTTTGAGGTTTCCATCAGTTTTATTCATACAAAACATCTCTGTTGAAAATAGTATATTTTGAAGATAGTTATAAGCGCTAGCCCAGCTTTTTCGGCAAGAAATTTTCGCGGGAACCCTTGAAAAGCAAAGTATATTAAACCTAAACTGCTTTGAGAACCTATTAGTTTTTGGTGATTTAAGATGGATCATGTTTTAATGAATAAAGGCGAAGGAATCAAATCTTTTTCTCTCCCCAAACTAAGATACGACTACAACGCACTCTCCCCCTATATGTCTGAAGAACAGCTAAAGCTACACCACGACAAGCACCACCAGGCCTACGTGAACGGCGCCAATGCGATTTTCGAGAAACTCGACAAAGCCCGAAAGGACAGCGTTGACATAGACGCGAAAGCCATGATGAAGGAACTCTCTTTCCACATAGGCGGCCACATGCTGCACAGTGCTTTCTGGGACTGCATTGCGCCCGCAGGCAAAGGCGGTGGTAAACCAGGCGGCGCAATAGCTGATTTGCTGATCAATGAGTTTGGAAGCTTTGAGCGATTTAAGAAAGAGTTTAGTATGGCGGCAACAAGCGTGGAGGGTTCAGGCTGGGCAGTCTTAGCGATGCAGGAGTGCGTATCTAGACCTTTGATTATGCAGGTTGAGAAGCACAACGTCAACGTTTTCCCAGGATTCCGGATCCTAATGGACCTAGACGTTTGGGAACACGCCTATTATGTAGACTACAAGAATGATCGGGCCAAATTCGTCGAGGGCTTTTGGAACGTCGTCAACTGGGACTACGTTAACAAAGTCTGCGCCATGATAAAGTGAGCGCTTATCTCACTTTTCTCTATTTTTTGGAAAAAACAAAAAGAAGCTGATTTTTTGGTTCTCAGCACGAAAATAGGCAGATAAAATACTTCAGAAAAAAGCCGCGTCTATGGCGGAGGAGTTATTTTTATTGCTTGTGTGGGGCACTGTGTCTCGCATGCTAGGCACTGGATGCAGTCAGCTTGCCGTACAGGGTCAGAGCGTTTGTCGCCACTAGGCGTTTGAGCCCAGTCATACAGTGAGACTGGGCAGACTCCGATACATACGCCGTCTCCGACGCAGATATCCCAGTCCACAGCAACATTGGTTCCGTGGATGCCCAGCTTGTTTGCTTCTGTGGCGCCCCAAACTTTGTGGCCATTATGTTCGCTTATAGCTTTTCGTTTGGTTTGAAAATCAGGGTCTATTGGCAAAAAATTCACCAAGTCTAGTTTGTGGTGCGGAAATATTAGGTTTTCTGCCTGCGTTTCGGAGCGGATTATTTTAGTGTTCTGTTAAAGAACGTGACCATCTGCCAGAAAGCATCTTTAGCCACCGACGTTTCAGACAATTTTCCTTCCACAACCATGAACCCATGTGGTTCGCCTTGATAGACTTTCATCTCGAAGTACTTGTCTGCGGCGTCCAACGCTTGAGCGTACTTGTAGATGTCGGCGACGTTGCTTGCTTTGTCCCGCGATCCATGAATCATCAACAGGGGCTCTTCCAGCTGCTGCAAGAACTCCGCGGGCTGGGACTGATTATTAAAGCCTCCCGAATAGGGGAATCCGTAAAAAGCCACGCCTGCTTTGAACCAAGGGATTTGAGGCAGGAACAGCATCGTGAACCGCCCGCCTGCACAGAAACCCAGCAACCCAATTCTCGCCGAATCAACGCCGCTGCCGCGTTTGAGGAACGTGACGGAATCGCAAACTAACTGTTTAACTACTTCATCTCTGGGTTTCACGTCGAAAGTTTGCCATTCCGGAGCGAGGACAACGAACCCTTCGGAAGCCAAATTGTCAATCAGGGTTTTGTATCCAGGTTCCAAACCCTTGAAAGAGTGAAGTAGAATCAACGCGGTTGAGGTCTTGCCGCCGGGTCTGGGCGCTGCAAGGTAGGCTGGGTAAGTTTTGCCGCCGCTTACGATTTGGGCAGTTTGGCGGTTTATCGTTGAGTTTATTTCGTTAGTAAGCAATCGGGTCGCCTATTTCAGGGTGGGAAACCGCTGATATTAGTTTATGTGACTACACGTCGCAGCCAAAAGCGTTTTGAGCACAAACCTGCTTAGCAGTAGTGGAGGTTTGCAGTGTCCCAGTATTTTGTGCCTGAAGGTATGCGGCCCGCAACTTTGGAAGAGCGCAGGGAATTCTACGCTTCGGAATTCAACTTAGCAAAAGTGGCTGAATGGTTAAAGGGCAGAGCGGGGAAAACCAAGTTTGCAGTCATAATTGGCAGGCACACCAAAATTTTCCCCGAAAAGTACTGCGAAGATTGGGACACCACAATCATAATTGATGAATACGTGGGTTTGGAGGATGTTTGCCGCCAGATACTGGAGTTTCTCCCTGAAGGCGTTTACTACGACCGTAATGTCTACAATCAAAGCGATGAGAAAGCGGGGCAGGAGTTGGCTTTCGATGTGGACCCGGAAAATATCACGTGTCCCATCCATGGCACATTGGCAGACAAGATGAAGCGGCATCAGGGTTTAAGTTTTTGTGGTACAGAACTGGAATTGGCGAAGCAACAGATCGTTAGTTTGTATGAATATCTGGAGAAGGAGTATTCAGATTTGCAGGTTGTTTATTCGGGCAGGGGCTTTCACCTTCACGTCTTTGACCAAAAAGCGTGCGACTTAACAACTAAAGAAAGGACCGAAATCGCCGCAACCGTGAAAGAGAAGGGCTTTGCTATTGACGTCTGGGTTACGGAGGGTGAAATGCATCTAATCCGTCTACCATACAGCCTGCATGGCATGGTATCCCGAATCGCGGTGCCGTTAGAGAAAAAAGAAATTGAGAAATTCAACCCTATCCAAAACGAGAAGTGCATCCCCAAATATCTACAAACGGGGAAGTCGGCTACTTCTTTTTGACGTCTGCCGCTTTCTTCTCTTTCTTGGCGTAGTACTCTTTTTTCTTCTTCTCTTCTTCAGCTGTTGGTTTCTTAGCTGCTGCTTTAGACATAAAATTCACCGATCTAGTATTAGCGGATAACAATAAAAGATTTCCGACCCAGAAATTATTGAAAAGTTTATTTGTTTCCAAACCAGCCCTTTATTGTTAATTGAGGCTTATTTTATGGAACACTTTGACGTTCTAGTTGTTGGCACAGGAAGCGGTATGCTCATCGCTGGCGCCGCAGTAGATAGCGGTTTCAAAACAGCCGTCGTGGATTCTGGTCCAATGGGCGGAACATGCACAAACCGCGGCTGCATTCCCTCAAAAATGCTCATTTACCCTGCTGACGTGGCAACCCTAGTTCGAGGCGCGGAAAAGCTGGGCGTGACCGCACAGGTCAACAGTATCGATTTCCAAAACATCATGATGCGCATGCACACCCTTGTGAACGGGGACAGCGTCATTCAAGCCAAAGCCGTCGAAGCCACACCAGGACTGAAATGGTTTAAGGATGTGGGGGAATTCGTCGGCGACTACACGATGAAAATCGGCAATGAAACCATAAGTGCCGAATACATCTTCATCGTTTCTGGCGCGCGTGTCAAAATTCCCAGCATTAAGGGTTTAGAAGCTATGGACTACCTCACTAGTGACACTGTTCTGGACTTAGATTCTCCTCCGAAAAGCATCATTATCTTGGGAGGCGGCTACGTTGGCGTTGAGTATGCTCATTTCTTCTCGGGCATTGGCACCAAAACCACGCTTATTCAAAGACCGCTTAAGCTTCTCAAGGAAGAGGAGCCCGAAGTCAGCGAACTCCTCAAAATCGAACTACAGAAACGCATGGATATCTTCATGGGATATGAGGCAATTGAAGTTAGGCAAGAGAGCGTCGGGAAGGTGGTGATTGCAAAGAACCTTGCGGACGGCTCACAGAAGGAATTCGCGGCAGACGTAATCATGGTTGCGACTGGACGTGAATCCAACGCTGATTTGCTTAAGCCTGAGCGCACGGGCGTCAAGTTGGATGAACGCGGCTACATTATAGTCAACGAGTTTCTAGAGACAGGAAAGAAGAACATCTGGGCTTTCGGGGACGCCATCGGCAAATTCATGTTCAAGCATGTTGCAAACTTTGAGGCTGGCATCGCGTGGCACAACGCCATCCACGACCACAAAGCCAAGGTGGATTATTCTGTGGTGCCGCATGCGGTTTTCAGCGAACCCCAAGTGGCATCGGTGGGGCTTCGGGAAGCTGACGCTAAGTTGCAGGGCTTCAAAATCCTGGTCGGCACGGCGCTTTACCGCGACACGGCGATGGGTGCAGCGATGGGTTACGTTGATGGCTTCGTGAAAGTCATTGTAGAACAGAAAACAGGCAGAATCCTTGGGGCACACATCATCGGACTCCAAGCATCAATCCTAATACAGGAAATCATAAACGCCATGAACAGCGGCGACCGGAGCTACGCACCCATCGCACAGTCAATGCACATCCACCCTGCAATGCCAGAGGTTGTGCAAAACGCCTTTGGAAACCTAAAACTTGCATAACGCGAAATCACTCGTTATTTCTGAGAATAATGTTTTGAGCTAAAAAGTTATATTGCCCAATGAAACTGTTTCTAGTAGAGTTGGTTTTGCATGGATATTTCTAAAGTTCCAGGTAAGAATACTAAACATAAAGTTTTCATGTACACACTGAGCACGTGCGTTTGGTGTAAAATGACCAAGCAATTTCTTAAAGACAACAACGTCGCGTATGAATACGTAGACGTGGATTTATCAAGCGAGGAAGATAGAGAAAAGATCCGCAAAGAAATCCAAGCCAAAGGCGGAGTCCTCAGCTACCCAACAACAATAGTGGACAGCAAAGTTGTGATCACGGGCTTTCGCAAGGATCTACTTACAAAGGAGCTGGAACTGTGACTTTGAATACAGAACAAACACGCAAGCGAGCGGAAGCTGACGCCAAAACCAACGGTTCCTACTTAGTTAACAACCCAGAACTTCTCCAAGGGCTATTGGAAGGATTAAAAACTAACGAAGACCGCTATGGCTATCCATCATGCCCATGCAGACTCGCATCTGGCACCTTGGATTATGACAGAGACATAATTTGTCCCTGCGACTACCGCGACCCCGACGTCGCTGAATTCGGCTCCTGCTATTGCAGACTCTATGTGAGCAAGGACGTTTTCGAAGGCAAAAAAGAACTTCCCACCGTACCTGAACGCAGACCTTTGGACAAGCAAGCAAGAGCGTTCCAAGCTGCAAGCATTTCCAAACAAGCAAAACCAGCCGAGGAAAAAGCGGTAGCTGCGCCAACTGCTGCTAAAGAGGAAGCTGAAGAGCTTGTTGAGATCAGGCCGAAACTGTGGTACTGCAAGCAATGTGGCTACGTAGTTTACAGAGAAGACCCACCATATGTATGCCCAATCTGCAAGGCGAAAAGGGAAATGTTTGTTGAGATAAAAACAAAAGTTGAGTTTTACGGGTAAACCCGTTTCCTCTATTTTGTTACTTCGATTTCGATTTTTTTCCAATCTTCCTTAATTCCTTTCAACGAAGAGACGCCGCCAACGATGACGCCTTGGATGAACCGGGATACAAAATCGTTCATTGGAATTTCTTTGCCATCGACCTTAAGTTTCATGCTCATAAACTTCACCTCACACAAGATGAAGTCTGTTTTAGGGTAAAAGTTTTTTGGAACAAACCCTCAACGGCAAAATGGGCATTCGCTACAAGTTTTCAAAAAGGAGCAAGAAAACAAAAAATGGGAACTGGGGGAATGGAGAGGGGCACTAGGAAAACGGCTTGCTTTGCAGTTTCTTTCTTTTGACAGGTCACCTCCAAAGTTTGTTTTTGGGTCACGTTGCTTTGGTTAACTCATACTCATTCCTATGGGGGCAGGTTTTCGTGTTGGGTGCAATCTTTATGAGTTCGTTATTCATTTTTTGTTTTACCACCTTGTTTCCTTGATTTAGACATGTGTTCGGGATAATATAAAGTGAGTTGAGATTTGTTCATAACTTTTATGAAAATCTAAATATACATCCATAAAAACCCCATAGACCTGAAGGGAACAAATCTCTGTAAAGTAAGGAGTGGCTACGTGTGTATTTCCAGCATTCGTCGCCTAAGAATAGCAAAAAGCACAACGCTAACTGCAGCTATTATAACGCCTATCAAAATCAGCAAACCCGTTGCTGGACCAGAGCCGAAAACGATCGGGATAGGACCTATGAATATGATCACTCCAGTGCTGGGTGAACCTCCGCTGGCGGATGACGCAACAGCGACCACTAGCACGCCTACAAAAACCAGCAATACCCCTGCAACGAGTAGCAGGAAAAGCCAGTTATGCGAACCTGAATCTTCACTCATTTCCTCTTTGTCTGTGTCGTCTGTTGACATTTCTTAGCCTCACACAATTAAGTAATAATAAATCAGCATTGCAACAATAATCGCTACAGTCAGGATGATACCAAGAACCATTAAGGTTTTTGTGGTTTTCTTGTCAGAGCCAAAAACTATAGGTACCGGTCCAATCATAATGACGCCCGCCGTCTTGGTTTTTCCCAATTTGCCCCGTGTCGCTAAAATAGCGGCAACCATGAGAACGATAACTCCAACGAGAATTAACCCGAAACCAAAAGGGTAAAGACCTGAAGAATCCAATTGATTGTTCTCCTCTTAAGTTTAGGCGGCTTATGTTTAATAAACTTCGCACTTTCAGATTGTTTCTCTGCGCAACTTAAAATATCTCGGAAACTCATAATTTCTTGTCTTAGAACCGGGAGAACCGATATCAGATTCGCTTGAGTTGGAGAGATAACTGTTGAAGAAACCCGAAGGCTATCTTGAACCCAAAGAACGCGCTGCAAGAATAATCCAACTCCTCGAAAAGGAGCATCCGGACGCCAAAATCGCGTTGCATTCCTCCAACCCGCTTGAGCTGTTGATTGCGACGATGCTTTCGGCTCAAACAACCGATGAGCGCGTCAATATAGTAACTAAGGCGCTTTTCAAGAAGTACACAGAAGCCGAAGATTACGTCAAAGTGGATTTAAAAGAGTTGGAGCAGGACATCCGGTCGACTGGGTTCTACCACAACAAAGCTAAAAACCTGCAAAATACCTGCAGACTCATTGTTGAGAAGTTTCATGGCAAAGTTCCCCAAACCATGGAGGAGCTGGTGGAGTTGCCCGGAGTGGCGAGGAAAACGGCCAACATTGTTCTTTACAATGCGTTCGGAATTACGGAAGGCATTGCGGTGGATACTCATGTGCTTAGGCTTTCTCAGCGTTTGGGGTTAACTGAAAACAAGGACCAAGACAAGATTGAGCGGGATCTTATGGGACTCGTCCCGAAAGAACAGTGGATGCACCTCACTGATCTGCTGATTTTCCACGGCAGACGAGTGTGCACCGCCAAGAAGCCCAATTGCGCTGGATGCGTACTCAACAAGATTTGCCCTTGCGCTTTTACGTTCGAGTAAACGAGTGAAACGTTATGGATTTATAGCCGCTGCTTCTAGTTACTTTGAGGTTCTTGAATGTCAGCTAATGCACAAATAGGAAGAACGCCGCGAGTTGGCGATAAAGCACCCGACTTCACCTTACCGGACGTGGAGCTTAAGGAGAGAAGCCTGAAGGAGTTTCAGGGTCAGAAAGTAGTTTTGGCTTTTTTCGTCGGGGCATTCACCAATACATGCACTAAAGAAATGTGTACATTCCGAGATAGCATGGCAAGACTAATCGACCTGAAGGCGCAAGTCGTCGGGGTAAGCGTCAATGATCCTTTCTCAAACAAAGGTTTCGCTGAAAAGAACAGATTACCTTTCCCGATTCTGAGCGATGTTAACCGAGAAGTTATCAAACTCTACAATTTGGAATCTCCTGATTTTGCGGGAATTAAGGGTTACACTGTTGCTAAACGTAGCATATTTCTTCTTGACAAAAAAGGCATCGTTCGCCTTACATGGATAACTGAAAACCCTGCAGTGGAACCCGATTACCAAAAGATTGAAAAGGCGTTAGCGGTAATCGAATAAAACTCTTTTTTTCTTTTTCGTAACAGCCCAAAACTGTTTTTTGCCTGATTTTCCTTGATGTGAGCTTTTAGAGGGGTTCCACTTCGACCAGTTCAAATTTTATGAGTTTGGGATAGAGCCAGTATGTTTTTATGAAGTCTTCCATGGATTGATCCACATCTAACACTTTGAAGAACTCAACAGACTCCGAAGCCACACCGCTAGTGTCGCGTGCTGTGTAGACCTTTAAGGAGGCGAAGTATCCCTTTTCGACTTCCACATCTTCAAGCGGTATCTCTTTTGGAATTTCAATGCTGAAGGGCAAATTTGACACCAAATCCATGGCTGCGATTTTGCGTACTTCCTCGTTTTTTGCTTTCACCGATATGGTTCTCCGGTCGAAAATTCGGTAGACCCAATCAACTCTGTCTGTAGAAACCGTCAACAACACTTCCGATATGCTTATGGGAGTTTAAGTGTTAATTCTTTTCGGATTTGAAAGCGCATAGTTGAAGCAACGCTTTAAATGGCAAAAGTTACATATCAGAGGGCACGTGGAGAAAGAGAAAATGGATAGCTGGAAAATTGTTAGCAAAATCGCGTCTGCGTTTGGCATCATCTTCATCATATTCGCGGTGTTTGCATCGTTCATAAGCTATGAAGATTTATCTGTCCGCTACGTGAGTACGCCTCCAGCTGGTTTCATGCAGGTCAGCATTGTGGAAGCGATGATGCCTTTCTTGCTTTATGCAGTTCTTTCATTCGCAGTTTCTGCCACCATCAATCGCGTCCACAGAGAGGTAGATGTAAAAGAAAATCTGCCAGCCCAAGCTGAGATGCCTGCAACGGAAACTGGGCCTGAAGAAAACAAGCAATAGCTTTCTTGCAAATATTGTAAAAGGTCTGCAACTCAGATTCGTTCTGTTTTAAGGAGCTTTTGCTCAAGCCCTGATTTTCCGGAGAGCAAGTGAAACTCAAAGAAAGTTTTGGGAAAAATCTGTTCATGAACCGAATAAAACAAAAGAGGTATGGGATCCAAAGAAAAGGAAGAAAGGATTCCTAAAGCCTTTCTCGGGAACTTTTGGTTACTTAATCCACTTCAGAACGTTGGGTTTCTTTCGTTTCCCTGCGCCTTGTTTCGTTTTAGGATGACCTAAAATGAAGGGCACCGTCATGTCATAGTTCTGGGGGATGCCGATCTTCTTGAGGACTTCTGGTTTGCTGTTTAGCAAAGCGATAAATCCCATGTAGCAGGTTCCAAGTCCAAGTTCATATGCCTTCAAAAACATGTTTTGCGTGGCGAGAACGCTATCAAGCAAATTCACCTGGCTCCACTGTGCGTCTTTTTCTGTGCATACCAATATGAGAACTGGGACGTTGTAGCAGATTATGTCCTCTTTTGTGGAGAACTGTTTGACCATTTGAGGCATAGCCTGTTTTACTAAAGCCTTAGTTTCATCCGAGACGTATCTAATCAGGTTCTTGTCTTCGATGACCACGAACCTCAGAGGTTCCCGATACATCCCTGTTGGAGCCCAAGTTCCTGCTTCTAGAACTGTTTCAATTTGTTCCTTTGAAACAGGCTCATCTGTGTAAGCTCTAACGCTTCTTCTCCCTTTAATGCATGCATCAAGTTCCATGTTTATCCCAGATAGTTGAGTATGGATCGTCGGCTTATAAAATTTGACGCGTCAAAATGCTTGCTGAATGTTTTTTGGAACACCTTGTTGTCTTATCACAAATGAAGGAGCTTCTTCTGGTATATCGCTAATAAGACCATGATGTTTACTATTAGCAAGTATATTGGGAAAGCGTATTCTGAGAAAGTCCACAAGGTTGCTACCGCCAGACTTGACAATGCGCCAAAAACTCCTGTTACGAATGGCCAGATGGACTCAGTCTCCGGACGCCGCCAGGCCTTGATGAGGGTCGGTATCGTTGCCAGTCCGTCGCTTGCAATGGCAAGGACAATTGCGACGTTTGGATCTTTGGTTAGGTACCAAAGGACGAGCGCCATCCCCGAAAGTCCTCCGCAGATGTAGTCGAAGTTTGAAAGTTTCCAGTAAGCTTTATTGGTTAAAAAAGACGCCGTGAATATCAAAAACGGTGAGAACCCAGCCATGAACACGGGCAAAACTGCCCAACCCACGCCATTTGACCTGGCTGCGGCGGTCGCAATGAACGGTGCGATAGCCCACATCAACCATGATATTCGGTTTGGCTTGGCACCACCTCTGAACATGGAACCTATGTAAGCGAATGCAGCGAGCAACGTCGCGAGGGCAGCAGCTATGACGAGGTACTCGATCATGCTATATGAATTGTCCGTTTCGAGTATAAACCAGTTACCGTGTGTGCTGTGCTAGTTAGCTTGGGTCAAAAAAGGGTTTCTAAAAAAGAAAAAAACAGCGTCCTAATTCCTTAGAAATTCCGTTTTTGGGCTAGTTTGTGGTGCCGAGGCTTTGCAAGTTAGGAACAATCAAAACGTGGAGATAAAACAACTGTGCATGGTCTATGAATACAATAGTTTTCTATTCACGTCTCTGATTTTACTTCTTCAGTTTTGAAGCGAATTCTTCAGCTTGTTTAAGGTCTTCGCTATTAGGTCTACCCTTGTTTATTCCACCAAAATATTTGAGAAACTTGTTAGTGTTGAATCCAGCACAACCAAACTCACCAACAATCGTGTAGCCTTTAGATTGAAGAGTTTCCTTAAGGGTCCTATGACATTTGCTTGTATACTCTTCCACTCTCCGTTGACCAGAAATGCCAACTGGCATCCCACTGGTTGAGAAGACAAATGCTTTCTTATCGGTGGCCTGTGGAAGTTTATCTGCAAAGTCAAGGAGTTCCTTGTAGTTTTTCCCACTATCTATCCCTGACCCGAAGCCTACTAAATCATAGTTTAGAACCTCTTCTTGGTTAGTTTGTTGAGAAGACTTCACTTGTGCATCGAACACTTTGCCCAAGACTTCTGCTATTTTCTGTGTTTTGTGATGATGATAAGAATATACAACTATCAAACACTTCATAGCAACTTCATCTTTCCCTGTTTTTCTTTGGGAAGAGGTGCTTTCCCTTTTCTGTGATTTCAACAGCACCCACTTGTTTGAAAATATTTAGGTTGTCGGTGACATTCCAATACTCAGCAAGTTTGCCATCAACTATGCGATAGATGTCAACAGCTTTTGACGTTATCGCTTTTCCAGTGGGAGATAGTCCCATAAAATCGCCTTTATGAGTTCCAGTGTAAGTAAGGAAAACCCACACTTTGTCTCCTTCAGCGATGATGTCTTCAACGGTTTCAAACCAGTCAGGAAAAGCGTTAATACCGATGCCGATTAGTTGTTTGAGACCTTCTCGACCAATATTCTTTTCGTGGTCGATGTAGTCTGGGGACACAAAATCATCCAATAAATCCAGTTTTCGTTCATTGTAGGTTTCAATAAACCCACGAACAAGTGCTTTGTTTTTTTCTAATGACATAATTTTCACTTCAGACTTTTGGCAAATT
>JADGNF010000068.1 GCA_017883615.1 Candidatus Bathyarchaeota archaeon | reverse complement strand
TTATAACATTTGCTACATTTAGGCCAATGAACCGAGCGACTTTCGGTATTTTGGACTAAGTTTAGTTAAAACGTAAGAATGTTTTAGGTTGAGGGTTGCTCGTTGCCAATTGCGGTCGCAGTTGGAGGTGAAGTCTGTTTCTTTCTTGCTTTGAGCAGCGGTGGAATAAACTCGACTATGATCAGTAGCACAATCAACACGACAATTATTGGAATAACAGTCGAGTTGTTTGCGCCTATCTTCTGCATCTCAATGGCAACCCAACCAACCCATGGAACCCGCATAACCACTTTGCCAACTACCATACTTTGGGGAACGCCTGCAGGCGAATTGTAATCCCAAGGGTCTATGGAGGATTCCGGGGTTTGAGGCCAAGGATTTCCATTTCCATCCCCTTTTGTCTGGAAATATGTGACGCCGTTAACAACTGTTGTTTTTATTATTCTGTGGACGATTAGTTCGCTTGGGTTATTTGGGCTGTGGAAAACTATTATGTCGCTGTTTGGGTAATTTGTGTTAAGGTCTTTCGGATCCACACCTTGAATGACTATAATGTCGCCAACATGTAAAGTTCTGTCGAAGGGATGCGTCCAACCGTCACAAGCGCCGTCGTATGGTATGCACATGCTGCCACTTACTACAGCTAGTGCAGGCGGGATTTTGGTGTTTAGGGCAACTTGTGAACCGTACCAGATCCCGAAAACTACTGTTATTATCAAGATTACGACAATCAAAGTTTGAAATGTATCGTTCTTCCAGAGTTTCTTTTTTTGCGACGTCAAGTCTTGTCTTCCGGTAAATTTGATGCTGTTGCTGTTGTCTAGTGATTTGAAGCTTTTAAACTTGCCAGTCGAGATTCAAAAGTTTACAAAAAGGAAAAAGTTGGGGAGAAGGGTTATGTTAGTTTGAGCTTAGATTTTCTTTTTGCTTAGGACTTCGCGGAATGTTGCTTTGCATTTGGGGCATTCGTGAAGACCGATTTCGAGCTGCATGCGTTTGCCTGCTTTGTCTGGTCTGCCAGCCATTTTCCAAGATTTCTTTGGCTTGGCAACTTCGGTTGCACATTTTGGACATTTTGCCATTTATTTTTTCCTCCGTAATTCCTACGTATCATGGTTTCACATGATGATGGATAAAAGACTTTTCATTATGTTCGCATCTAAAATGCATGTTGAATTCCATGGATTAGACATTTTTATGTAAAAGAGTGTTGAAACGTCTTGAAAAAGGCTAAGCATAGAGTAAACAGAATGCGCGCAAAAGAAAAAACAAAATTTTTCTGTTTAGTGAACCTCGCTTGGAGATAGAAGGGTTTCCATTTGACTAACGGATCTTTCAGCTTAACCTAGCTATTATGAGTGACCGTTTGGTGTTTGTTTGATAAGGCTTAATAGTTTGCTGCAACGTGTCTCTTATTCAAATATTGAGCGAGTAATGGTTCATGGTCGACGTTTGGCTTCCCTACGGTAAAACGGACGTGTGTGCGCGGGTTCCAGCCCGAAACCTTATAGGCTCCATCGAACCCAAAGAGCGACCTGCCTGCCCAGACGCAAAAGCGGAGGTTGAACGCGCTCTCAAAGACCCAATCCCCAAAGGAACTCGCCGCTTAAGCGAAATTGCCCTGCCAGAAAGCAAAGTCGCCATAGTCGTTAACGACGCAACGAGACGAACACCCACTGAAGCTATACTGCTACCGGTTCTTGCTGAACTGAACTTGGCTGGGGTAAAAGACGAGAACGTCACTGTTATTTTTGGGTGTGGTAGCCATCGAGCAGTCGAACCGCAAGAAGCGAAGTTGATTTTAGGCGAAGAAGCGTACAAGCGTGTAAATGCCGTAAGCCACGACTGCAAAGCCCAAGATCTAGTTTCTGTGGGATCGACGAAGCTAGGTAACAAAATCTTCCTCAACCGTGTCTTCGCGGAAGCCGACTTCCGCGTTCTTTTGGGCGATATTGGCATCCATTATTATGCGGGTTACGGGGGTGGACCAAAAAGCGTTTTGCCCGCGGTTGCCGGTGAAGAGACAATCAAGTTTAATCATGCTTTGATGCTCAGTGCCAATGCGCGCAGCGGAGTATTGGAAGGCAATCCCGTGCACGAAGACATGAAGGATGCGGCAAGACTTGCAAAAGTGGATTTCATAGTTAATGTTGTCACTAACAGCAAAAACGGAGTGGTGGGGGCATTTGCAGGGGAACTGGAGCCAGCTTTTCAGGAAGGCGTCAAACTTGTGGACGATATGTTCCGCGTAACAGTAGACCGCCGAGCCGACATCGTTGTAGCGAGTTGCGGCGGAAACCCAGCTGATATCAGCCTCTACCAGGCATACAAGGCAATAGATAGCGCGTTGGAGGTTGTGAAACGAGGCGGCGTCATAGTCCTCGTTGCTGAATGCCCCGAGGGACACGGCAATCAGGTATTTTATGATTGGATGGTGCGGTTCCCCGACCTCAAATCTGTGGAGCGGGAAATCAAACGGAACTTCGCATTGGGCGGACACAAAACGTATTTCCTGCTTAAAGCTCTGCAAAATCACCAGATCATATTAGTTTCTTCGTTGCCCGATTACTACGCTACAAACATATTCAAGCTCAAAACCGCTCGAGCTGTTAACGACGCCTTAAACGATGCATTTAGCATAGCAGGAAAAGCCGCACGCGTATGGACTATTACCCTGGGTAACTACACCTTGCCACAAGTGAAAGGAGCCACAGAAGAGGAACAGCCAAGCTCGTTTGCCCTGGCTAAAACGTAAACTTTAAGTTCACTCTGGAAAATTGATTAAAGAGGACCCAAGAATGCAAGAAACTTTCAAGCTGCGCAAGTTCGAGCCCGATGACCTCCAAGACGTGATGCATATTAACCGTGTTTGCTTGCCCGAAAACTACACTGACATGTTCTTCATGGACTTGCACGAACGATTCCCTGAAGCGTTCATCGTAGCAGAGGAAGACCACGAACTTATCGGCTACATCATGAGCCGAATCGAAGTTGGCCTAAGCAACTTTGGCTTAGGCGGCTTAATCAGAAAAGGACATGTCGTCTCCATCGCAGTCATGCCTCAAGCCAGACGCAAAGGAGTCGCCAGAGCGCTGATAAACGCTGCCATGGAAGGAATGTGTAACTACAAAGCCAAACAAATTTACCTGGAAGTACGGGTAACCAACGAGGCAGGCGTGAACCTCTACAAGAAGCTGGGGCTAGAAGTTATGCGGACAATTTCAGGCTACTATAGCGACGGCGAAGACGCCTTCGTAATGAGCAAGAAACTAGCTTAATCAAAACGTTTACAAAAATAGAAAAATAAGCTACTTTTTCAGTTTTTCCAATTCTTTTTCCAAAGCGTTTATCCTTTTCTTAAGCTCCGCGTTCTCTTTTTCCAGTGCCTTTAGCATAGATTCCTGCTTTGAGTCCTTATGTTCATGCTTTTCTTCGTCGATGGCTTTCTCGTCTACCCACGGCGGAGTTCCTGCGCTACCCCAACCCATATACATTCACCTCACAAATAATTTTGGAACTGCAACGCTTTAAACTGTGCGCTCGCTCGAAAGAAATTACTTGGCTTTTACAGAAACAAATGGGTTATCACTAATATAGAATCTCCATGGTTTGTGTTTCCATTCGTTAGCATAGTCCACGCCTATTCTTGGGGCTTGAACAATGTTGTTGGCCGAGACCTTTACGCCATCGGCTCTAATGTAAAATGGTGGTTTCGTGAGGTCGGCACCGTTTTGCAGCTTTGCTATGTTCATCGCCATACAAAGCTTGCTTGGTCCATTCGCTAAATGCTCCAACTTGCAGTTTGCGGTGGGTCTGCGCTTTGCCATGAGTTCGATTCCTTCCAGAGGCTGAAGCGCACGAAAGAACACTGCTTCAGGTTTCGCAGGGATCTTCCCTGAAATGACGTTGAAGCAATAATACATGCCGTAGATGAGGTAAACGTAAGCGTGCCCTTTGGGACCAAACTGGGTTTCGGTCCGCTTAGTCCTCCGGTTCCCAAACGCGTGGGACGCTTTGTCTTCTGGTCCCATGTATGCTTCGGTCTCAACAATCATTCCTGATGTGGTGCCCTGGGCGGTTTCGTGAACCAAAGTTTTTCCCAGCAGTTCCTTAGCCACGCCCAGCGGGTTTCGTTCGTAAAACTCGCGTTTCAAGATCATATCCAGAGATTACTTGTTTTGCCGCAATTAAGGTTTGCCAGCTCAATCTTTCCGATATAGAGTCTATCGGCTGGATCAATCAAGCTCGATCAAGCAATCATAGTTTCGGAAAAGCTTGGATTTTTGCGGTGTCTATGGCGGAAATCGTTATAGGCTTGTTCACCGTGAAGCAGTAACAAGTGAAAAACAATCATGCCAAAACCAAGCGTTACCATTGGGCAGAGGAAGAAAATCGCCTTAATCGCTCACGACAACAAGAAAACTGACCTTCTCGACTGGGTAAAATTCAACAAAGGAACATTACTTAACCACGAATTGTTTGCAACTGGCACAACAGGCAAGCTTCTTGAAAAAGAATTAGGATGCGAAATAACCATTTTCGAAAGTGGACCCTTGGGCGGAGATCAACAAATCGGCTCGCGGATAGCGGAAGGCGCCATCGATTTCCTCATCTTCTTTTGGGATCCACTTGAGCCGTTACCCCATGACCCAGACATAAAGGCTCTTCTGCGTGTAGCTGCGGTTTGGAACATTCCCGTCGCTTGCAACCGGACATCGGCAGATTTTCTGATTTCGTCGCCGCTGATGAATAGAGAGTACACCCGGATGCTACCCGACTACGAAGCATATAGACAAAGGTTCAAAGATAGAAACAGCATAAGAAACTAACCCTGTGACTGCCGCTAACCTAATTTCATAATTTGCGCAATGGAAAACGCTAAAATTACCCGTCATCTTCTCTAATTTGGAGAAACGCAGAAAATGCCCTACAATGAACTCAGGAAGGACTATCTTCTCGACCGTTGGGTAGTCATTGCCACGGAACGAGCCCGCAGACCGACAGACTTTTCTAAGCCAAAAATGGAATCTGCCAAACCAGCTCTGTGCCCACTTTGCGCAGGTAACGAGCATATGACGCCACCTGCAGTTTTGGTTTATTTACCTTCTGAAGCGGGAAGCGTTCGCAAAACCGAAGAGGAGGGTGATTTTCGAAGAAAAAATTGGGTTCTGCGAACTATCCCCAATTTGTATCCCGCGTTCGCCCCGCCTAAAGATCCCGCTGACGCTGATCACGTGATGAGCAACCTGAGTTTTGGCAACGCAATCGGAGCCCACGAGGTCATCGTCGAATCCCCAAATCATAGTGACCACCCCGCAGACGCGGACCTATCGCAACTCACGTATGTGGTTAACGCTTACAAGGACCGATTAAACGAATTATCCCAGAAATCATATGTTAAATATGTCCAGATTTTCCGCAATTACGGCTTAGAAGC
Organism: Candidatus Bathyarchaeota archaeon; assembly: GCA_017883615.1. Classification (GTDB taxonomy): domain Archaea; phylum Thermoproteota; class Bathyarchaeia; order Bathyarchaeales; family Bathycorpusculaceae; genus JADGNF01. The sequence continues at coordinate 29,148 of JADGNF010000068.1, read as the reverse complement.
AGGGGCTTCTCTGTCGCACGCGCACAGTCAAATAATTGCCACACCCTTTGTTCCGACAATAGTAGCCGCAGAATTGGCGGCGAGCAAAACCTATTACAATCAGCATGGCAACTGCATTTTCTGCGACCTGATTAAACAAGAATCCCAAAGCCCCCGAGCAATCCTAGACAACGCACACTTCGCGGTTTTTGCTCCCTATGCCAGCGTGAACCCAATGGAGTTTTGGATCTTGCCCAAGAGGCACACCTCTAACATTCTCTCTCTCACAAATGAGGAAACAGAAGGCTTCGTGCAAACCCTAAAGACCACACTAAAAGCTCTAAAAGACCTTGTGAATGATCCATCCTACAACTACGGCATCCACCTATCAATAGACAAGGAAGCAGAGAACTATTATCATTGGCATGTGGAAATCTATCCACACTTGGCAATTTGGGCTGGATTCGAAAAGAGCACCGGCGTCTACATCAACACCGTTGCGCCCGAAACAGCTGCAGCGGAACTCAAAAAAGCCGCAAAATATAGATAAAATTGAAGGGCAGCGTTTTCTAAAACGGTGAAAGTGAAAGATACGTCATCACACTCAACAAAGCGTACCCCATACCACCCACAAACCTAGCAACCCTACACCCCAGCCCACACCGCTCACTTTGCAACCCACCGACCCGCCCTCAAATCACCGCCCAAAGCCAAAACCGCAACAAACAAACATCCGTAAACCAATATTCAATAACGCATAGGAATCAGAAAAATGATTTTCACTTTCTTTTTTATCACCGTTTTCGGTCCACCTAACTCTTAGTTTTTCTCGGTTTCCACAGCACAAAGGCAACTGGTTCGGCCATTGCGGTTAGCAGGAGAACTATCAGGGCAATCTAAGTTGAGAAACTGCGGCATGGCACGCGAAAAGGGGGATTTGACATAACGGCTCTCATATTATTATATGCATAGGGGCGATGACCCAAATTAACTTGGGAGTTTCTGGCAATCCAGAGTCATGAGGGTAATACACCAAGTACACATAACCGCTCCCTCTTACCCCCTCAAAAATGTAAGTTATTCCCGTTCCCTCTCCTGGAAAAATCATCCTTGACGTCTCAGTTTGGGGAAAAACATTTCTCCCGTCTAAAGAGACAAGTGCAAATGTTCCAGCTGGGATGGCGGTTTTAGAGTTCCAATTTGCTAATGAGTATGTGATTGTGATTTTAAACTTGCCACCTTGTAAATCAATACCTATCTGTTTCATTGTTACAGTAAGATTATCCGACGCAAAGCTTGATTGTCCTCCCGGATAAGGGCCAACCATTGGGCCAGGAGTTGGTGTTGGTGATGGTTTTGGGGGAAGGAATTTGAAAAGGAGATGAGAGTGGAATCCACCCTGGATTCGGATTTATGGTGGGCGTTGGGCTGGGTGTTATGGTTGGTTTGGATGTTGGGTTAGATGTCTGTGAAGGTGCAGGTGTTGGAGTTATCGTGGGAGTGTTGATAGTCGTGGGGGTAGGAGTTGCGAAAGGTGTAGGCGGATTGTTCTGTTGAAGAAAAATTACATAACCCGCCACTCCTAATGCTAATATTGAAAGGGTGATTATTGCTGCCATGAATGCTCTTTTCACGTTCCTCACCATTCATTGCATGATGCAAAGTTACTCTTAGCTCTCCCTAAGGAACAAAACGTTCCGCCAAAAGAACAACGCCTAATTGTCGCGATGAACCGTTTCTTACCATAGGCAAACATGAAACTGTGCTCTTGCATGCCTTGAGATGACTTTCTACAAAACTTTCCTGACACAACAAAAACTGTCAAGCCGTTAAGAAAGCTTGTGTGTATTTGCTGTTAATCTCGCCCTTTTCAATGTTTTATCTTTTCAACGGCTCATTGTCGGCAATAGTCAAATTAACAGGATACCTGTATTCAAAACTGAAGGGAAGACAATGACCGAGAAACCTCTTACACCAGGCGAAATCGAACTTGACTTTGACAGGCTCGCCCGACTGGGCAGTAAACTAAACGAGTTACTTTGCCGAAAAACCAAAGGCAGCGCGGAAGCTTATGCAGTTTTGCGTTTTCTTTGCGTGTGGTATGAGGAGGATTTGGGGATTGCGTTTGGACCCGAATTCGAAGCGGAACTGCACAAAGTTATAAAAGAAAACTTGGTGGAACGTAAGGACGATCCAAAAACTAGTTCTGAACTTTAGACTTATGTTTTCAACACTACTGGAAAAAATCATTTGGACTTATTGAAGGGTTCTCTAAGCAGGTTCGCTTTCGTGAACAGCTCCTTTAACTCCTCGTCCGTCGCGCCGTTCCTTAATGGGGTGAGGATATCGACGAGGTTGTCGTTGCGCATAAGGCATGGCTTGAGTTTCCCATCACTTGTTACCCGCATCCGGGTGCAGTGCATGCAGAAGTCGCTGTTCTCCGTCGGATGCACCACCTCAACCGTCACGTCGGGCAAATGATAGATAAGACGATTTTGCATAAGCCGCCGCGTTTCTATTTTTACGGCGGTATCCCTAAGAATAGCTTCCTGTTCATCCAGCAGCCTATGATGCTTAACAAAGTATTCTCTACTCACATTCACAGGATCTAACTCGATCAGCTGCAAAATGACGCCCAGTTCCCGAGCGAATTCAATCATCTCTGGCACATCAGCCACATTCACGCCTCTGAGAACCACCATATTCAGCTTAACTGGTGAAAAGCCTGCTTCGATAGCCGCTTTGATGCCTGCCAAAGCGTTTTCAAGCTTGCCACCAGTCAACTTGTTGTAGGTTTCCAGGTTTAACGTGGGCAAGCTGATGTTTACACGTTTCAAACCTGCTTTGAAAAGCGGTTTAGCTAACGTGTCCAACAAGATGCCATTTGTCGTCATTGAAATGTCGCGCAGCCCAGGAATCGCCGCAATACATCTAACTATCTCGCAGATGTCTTGCCGCATCAAGGGTTCCCCGCCAGTGAGCTTAATTCGGTAAATCCCCAAGCTAACCGCGACTTTGGATATGCGTACAATTTCTTCTAGAGTCATCTTTTCTGCGGAAGAGTTGGCGCGTTGGACTTCTCCTTCGCGGTGGCAGTAAGCGCAGTGTATGTTGCATCGCTGGGTGATCGAAATTCTCAAGTTCAGAAGGGGTCTGCCGCAATTATCCTTAAGAGCCATCGTCATTCCCGAGCATGCTTAACGATATGACCCGCTTCTGGAGATATAAGCTGTTCGACGGCTACGTGGGCAGCATCAGGGGAACCTGGAATACAAAACAGCGCCTTACCCGAAGCTACACCCGCCACGGCGCGCGTCGTCAAGGCTCCAGACCCGTTTTTGTCAAAGCTTAACCGACGGAAAAACTCGCCAAATCCGGGTAGAGTTTTCTCAAAAAATGGCGAAACTGCCTCGATTGTTACGTCTGTGTGGGTTATGCCTGTGCCACCGCAGAAAACGGCTGCCTCCACCCCAGCGTTATCTAGAACGCTTTTGACAGCGTGCTCTATCATATTTTTGTCGTCGGAAACTACGCGTCTGAAAAGCACCGTGTGCCCTGCTTCTTTTAATAGGGATTCGATGGTGTCGCCTGAAACGTCAGTGGTTTCTTCGCCTTTTTGCATGGCTTGGTATCGACTCGTGCTGCAGATGAAGATCGCAAAATTCACTTTTCGGGGGGCATGGGCTTTGTGGGTTTTTGTGCTTTCGCTCAACGCTTACACCTGCTTGATTTTCTTGACGACATGAATGTTTTCGATGGCTGTGCTTGGGTACTGGCCGTTGGAGTCTTTCTCGTACTGCTTGGTCATATCCCAAACCGTTAACAAGCCAACAGAGACCGCGGTTAGCGCTTCCATCTCGACGCCTGTCTGGGCTTTCGTCTTAACTAGTGCAGAAACCTCAACCGAGGTATCGTTACTGACCTTTGCTTTGACCTCCACTTTGGTCAGCGGCAACGGATGGCAAAGCGGAACCAATTCGCTGCATTTCTTCGCCGCCAAAATACCAGCAATCTTCGCCGTATATAACGGGTCTCCTTTGGCAATTTTGCCTTCATTGATTAGGGTTATGGTTTCAGGCTTAAGTTTGATTGTTCCCGTAGCCGTAGCTTCCCGGAATACCTCGGGTTTAGCGGACACATCAACCATGGTCACGATTTTGTTCTCCTTCAAGTAAGTTGATTACTTTTTGCTTGCTTCTTCCCAAACTTCAATGAGTTCCTGGACGACTTTCGCTTTAGGGGAGGCTTGGTTGAACCTGTACATGCGAATTCGCCCATATGTTCTTTGCTGCAAAATGCCCTCGCCTTCCAAAACCTGCAGATGTCTGCTTGTCGTCGTGAAATTCAAGCCTAGACGCCTGGCAAACTCGGATACATTTAACTCACCCAGTTTCGAAACCAGCTTAAGAATCTTCATACGGGGTTTCGATGAAAAGACTTCCTCCAACTCCATACCTGTCACCTTTCTTGTCGCGCAAGAAGCGCACGTAATGCCTTTGCTAATTCCTCGGCTGAGATAGAAGGCAAATAAACCAAGGTAGACCGTCCACGGCTGCCTTCCCCCGAAACTTCGGTCTTGAGGAAACCCCGCACTGAAAGCGTCTGAACATATTTCCACAGCTGCGTGTGACTAACGGGTTTTTCATCAAACTCTTCGCAAGCAACCGCATAGATCTTCTCAATCTCAGACAACGTAACATAAGCCTCTCCGCTCTCCAAAAAAACCTCTGCAGTACCCAACAGAAACAATTTCTCGTGAAGACCCAAATCATCCAGCTCGGTTCTCGATAAACTGGGGATTATACTGGAGATCGATTTGCGTACATCTTCGGGTTGCACCTTTTCTTTGTCCTCAGCATCAGCGTATTTCCCCGCACGCCAGAGCAGTTCTATACCGAACCGCGCATTGCCGCTTTCGTCTTGAGCCAAATCCGCCGTAAGTGAAACCACATCTTCGGGCACGGTGTAGGGTTCAAAAGCTAACGTGACACGTTCGTTGAGGATGTCGACAAGCTGCGGTTTTCCATACCGTTCCAAACGGATAATGTTTCGTTGGAGAGTGCTTCTTGCGCTGTCATCCAACCGTTTAGTGGATTCCAAATCCCGCATGATACCAAGGATTGACATGCGCTGGGGCTTATTCTGTCTCATCTCCTGCATCCGAGTCAAATTATAAACAGCATCGGACCCTTCCGCTTCGATGATGCTGTCAAACTCATCTAAAGCTAAAATCACGTATGCGTTTTCCTCGTCGAGATTTTGCAGGAGGGCTTTGAGGACTTCTTCGGCACCGTAGCCGCGTTGGGGAAAAGTGGGTTTCAAAACAGTTAACGCGTGTTGCAATATTAGGAAGAGTTTGCCACGGTACTCCCGGCAGTTAACATGTATGTAATGGAGGTTTACGCTTCGTTTATGTGCTTCTAAAGTCATTTCTGCCCCGAAGCGTTGACAAAGTGCGGTTTTGCCGGTGCCGATTTCGCCTGTTACAAGAACGCGTTGTGCCATCCGATCGGGATATTTGAGGAGGAAACTGAAAAATTCCATTAGTAGGCGATGTTCTTTTTCTCGGTGAGGCAGCCGGTTAGGTACGAAGTTTATGTCCAGCTTAGATTCGTCTTTGAACACGCTCTGGTGTCTTTTCACTCTTAATCCTCAGCCGAGTCATTCTTGGGCAGTATTGACTTTAGCGTTTGAAGCCTAATAAATCGTTAGTCAAATTCCACAGACGCCGCTCGGAATAAAGGGGTTTTCGTTTTTTCCACCTTGCTTCTTCCTTAGTTTGCAAGTAAGATTTAAACCGCACTTATGTGAGAACGGCTAGAATCTGTTCAAGAGTGTTCAATTTGCAATACAAGTGGACCGTGCTCACCGTAACCACCATCGGGGTTTTGATGGCGGGAATCGACGCCCGAATCGTCATTATCGGTTTGCCCCAGGTAATTTCCGCCTTGAAGGCAGACGCAGAGCAGGGCATCTGGATAAACCAAGCCTACATGCTAGGAGCCATATCCGTTTTCCTGCTCATCGGACGCCTCACGGACTTATTTGGAAGAAAACGCTTCTACGTCAGCGGTTTCGCAATATTCACCGTTGGCTCAGCTTTAACCAGCTTAGCCATGGACCCCTATCAGGTGGTGTTTTTTCGAATCATCCAAGGAATCGGTGCGGGAGTCATCATAACCAATAGCATAGCAATAATTACTGACGCCACTCCAAAAAACCAACTCAGCTTCTCTCTGAGCGTAAACAACCTCGGCTTTCGCGCAGGAGCCATGGCAGGCTTAACTCTAAGCGGCATCATCCTTTCATTCATAGGCGACTGGCGGGCACTTTTTTACGTTAACGTTCCAATCGGCATCATCGGTACTATCTGGGCGCACAAAGCCATCAAGGAACCACCAAACCACAATCACGTAACCCGCGGATGCATGGACTGGATCGGCTTCGTCACCTTCACCACATTCATCACAAGCCTGCTGCTCGTCATGACCTTCGCCGCTTACGGAATCGGAAGCCAAATCCTCACGCTTTCCTTTTCGGTCTTAACAATAGCCTCATTCATCGTGTTTCTCGCTCACGAAAACCGCTGCCCAAAACCACTGGTTGACTTCAGCCTCTTCCGGATACGTGAATTCAGCGGAGGCATCTTCGCCCTACTTCTTAACGGGATAGCTTGGGGTGCGGTACTTCTCCTTCTCAGCTTTTACTTCCAACTCGTTTTGGGATACAGCCCATTTGAGGCGGGCGTTAGAATAATTCCCTTTGATATTGCCTTCCTCATCGCGGGGCCTCTTTCGGGATGGCTCTGCGACAAGTTCAGCCACCATCCCTTCACCATATCAGGGATAATTCTTTCCAGCATTTCTCTGTATTTGTTCTCGACTCTAAATGCCGGGAGTTCATACTTCACGGTGGCAGTTTACATGGTGCTTTTCGGTGTAGCTATGGGCTTGTTCAGTAGCCCAAACATGAGTTCTGTTATGAGTGCAGTCCCTCCAGATAGAAGAGGAATCGGATCTGCCGTACGCTCTACCTTCCTAAATGTGGGCATGGCATTTAGCCTAAACTTGGCAATTCTAATAATCAGCTTCACCGTACCGTACGCTGTGGTTAGCCAGATTGCTTCGGGCTCTGCAACCTCGCTTGCCGCGGACAAAGTGCTGTTCATGCAAGGCTTGCAGTCGGCTTACCTGTGGCTCGCAGCCCTTAACGCTTTGGCAATTATTCCTTCCGTACTAAGAGGCAGAGGTTCCAAAGCAAAAACGGTTCTGCTGACCGCAGAAGTAGAAACTGGACAATAATGCAACCATTGTTTGGTTTCTGAGAAGCCACCACTGCAAAAGAAGAGGACATTAGAGAATCCCCATAACAAAGTTTTTAAATCCATTCTCTTACTGTCTATTTTCGACTTAACATATGATACCCAAATACTTCTTCCTAACAAAGGGCGTAGGTAAACACAAAGAACAACTCCAGTCTTTTGAACTAGCACTCAGAGACGCAGGCATCCAACACTGCAACTTAGTCGCAGTCTCAAGCATTGTTCCTCCAGCATGCGAACTGTTGCCCCGAGAAAAAGGCTTAAAAATGATCAACCCCGGAGAAATCACCTTTGTCGTAATCGCACGAAACGCAACCAACGAAGCCCACCGCCTAGTCGCATCCTCTATCGGTGTCGCGATTCCATCAGGTAAAAACCAATACGGCTACCTCTCAGAACACCACAGCTTTGGACAAACCGACGAGTCAGCCGGAGACTATAGCGAAGACCTGGCAGCCACCATGCTCGCAACAACAATGGGCATCCAGTTCGACCCCGAAACAGCCTGGGACGAACGCAAACAGCTTTTCAAAACCAGCGGCTTAATCATCAAAACAGCCAACATGACCCAGACCGCCGTAGGCGACAAAAACGGGTTATGGACCACAGCTGTTGCAGCCGCAGTTTTCGTGCCGCCAGAAAACGGCAAACCACAATAATTTCTTCTTCTTTGGTTTTGTTTTCTTCCTAGTTTGCTTCTCTATGTGCCATAATCAAGCTTGTAAGTCTTGATTCAGAGCTAAATTTAAAGACTAAGCGACATGGGATGTTCCTTTTTTATTCTGGAAAACGGTTTCTAAATACGTTTATATCATTTAAAAAGTTAAGATTTTTAGGTGAAAACTTGGAAAACGTAGCTCCTTTTAACACACCTGAAAACGATTTGAATAAATTGCACAAGAAAATTGCAGTTGAGTTTCTCAGATTAGTCGGTTCGGGAAATCCAAAGGACGGATTGCGTTTCTTTGCCCCTAAATGTAAGACCCATAATCCTTACACCTTTGGCGGCATGGAGGAATTAACTGACGCAATGATTGCTGTCCAAAAACAAGCCGCAAAAGGAATCATCAAAGGATCATCAGCCGATTTCAAACTGATTGTCAGGCAAGTGCTTGCTGATGGAGACCTCGTCGCAGTTCATACCCAAATCTCCAGTTCCAAACCAAGTGAGGGAGGGCTAAGGCAAGTCCATCTCTTTCGTTTCAGCGCAGACAAAATTGTAGAGTATTGGGATATCACCCAAAATGTGCCACAAGACGCACCTAATGCCGCTGGAGCATTCTCTTAAGGAATATCATACCCATTGAGTTTGGAATTTGAACAGGAAATGGTGATGTTAGGAAAAAGTGGCGTCTCCCGCTGCGTATGACCTGGCAGACGGTCAGGTCTTACGAGATTCAATCAACGCCCTGCACTTGTCCGCATACTGACAGTATTCGAGGCATTCAGCGGATTTGTCTGGACGTTTCCACTCAGCGCCGCATTCGGTGCAGGTGGTTTTGTCTTCGTCGCTCCACACCTCCACATCGGCGCCACAAACATGGCACTTCACGTATGCGGGTTTGGGTTGGATTAGGTCTCGAAGTCCGGGGCAGGTTTGAGGGTTTTTTTCTGTGGGTTTGTTATCTTTAGAGCTCAACTATTTCGCCTCCAATTTTTATCTCAAATTCTTTAACAGGGATTTTCTTTCCTGAAGTTTCAAGCGCCTTGTTTACTACCCATTTTAGGGCACTGCAGCAGGGTACTTCCATGTGGGCGACTGTGATGCTGGCGATGTTGTTTTGCGTTAGGATTTCGCCGAGTTTTTGCGCGTAGGCTCGGGCATCATCGAACTTGGGGCAGCCTATGAGCACCTTTTTTCCAGGGAGCAGGAGGCTGTGGAAGTTTTTGAGGGCAACTGGTGCGCAGTCGGCGGCGATGAGTAGGTCGGCGTTCTCGAAGAACGGCGTTTTTGTTGTGACCAGGTTGAGTTTGACTGGCCACTGTGGCTTTTGTGGTGCTGTTTCGGCTTCGGGTTTTGTCTGGGGTGCTGCGTGAGTTTTGCTTTGGAGGTACTGGTGAACTTCTTTCTCGTCAAACGCGGGGGCTTCCCTCTCTGTTATCGTGATGGCTCCCTGCGGGCATTGTCCAAGGCAGGCGCCTAAACCGTCGCAGTAGGTTTCCGTGATCATTCTTGCCTTGCCGTCAACGATTTGCAGTGCGCCTTCGGCGCATTTGGGGATGCAGGTTCCGCATCCGTTGCATAGCGCTTCATTTATGTGTACGATTTTTCTTTGGACCATGTTAGTTTTCTCCTGTTAGGCATTTTCCCCCTTTGGGGCAGAATTTTTGGGCGTGGTTTTCTATGGCTTTGAAGATGGGCGCAATTGTTTCCTTGTTGACTGTGTATATGTGTTTTTTCCCTTGGTTTTCAACCGTGATGAGGTTGCAGTCGAGGAGGGGTTTGAGGTTGTGGGATATCATGCTTTGTTCTTGTCCGAGGGTTTGGGCGAGTTCGTTTACGCTCATGGGTTTGTCCATGAGTTGTTCGAGGGCGGCAAGTCGGGTTGGGTTTGCGAGGTTGGTGAAGAAGTGGTAGCAAATGGTTGTAAGGGTTTTTTTCATGTTTATCCACGCCAATATATGAACACTTATTCATATGAATTACTATTCATATAAACTTGCTGGTCAAAATCAAACAAACGCCAACGTCGCCAGTGAATTTGCAAGTTTGAATTTCATGTTTTGTGCCTAATATTTGATGTATGCAGAAAAGGGAGGGAGGGGGTAGGTCAATGCGCCTTTCACCATCGAAACGACTTCGAGTCTGAGCAGAGAAAAAGATATGTTCAAGCCCAAGAAAGCAATAGCGTGAAAACATGAAGTTCCATGGCAAAACCGCAACCGCCATAATCCCTTTTCCCGGGAACAGAATTATCTTAATCAAACGAACCACTCCGCCCTTCGTTGGCTATTGGGCGCTGCCGGGCGGGAGAGCCGAACCTGGAGAAACCCAAGAGCAAACCGTCGTTCGAGAAGTGAAAGAAGAAACGGGACTCGATGTGCAGGTCGTTCGCAAAGTGGGCGATTATCGTGAGAAAGGCACCCAAGGGGGTTATGAATACGATTACTACCCCACATGCTTCCTCGTCAAACGCGTCGCCGGAGAACTTCGGCGGCAGGAGAGCGAAATTGCCGAAATTAGGCTGTTCGACTTGGATAAGTTACCTGAGGTTTTAGCGTTTGAGCACACACAAATGTTCAAAGATTACCTTGCTCAGGAAGCGAAGAAACCAACCGTCGTTTCCTAACCGCGACAGCCGAAAACAATGTAGCCGCAACAAATCCGGCGATGGTAATCGACGGTAAAAGCTCTGGGATAGTTGAAGCTGCGAGTTGGTAGATTTTTCCATCGAAAGCGCAAATGTAAAGTTCGCCTGCTTGGTCTACGCCAAATGAACTGATTGTCAAGCCCGAAGCGGTCAGCTGGGTGTTGGAGACTGCACCTGAACTGTTTAGCGCTAGAGCCCAGATTTTGCCTGAACCGTAGTCCCCGTAAATGTAAGCGCCATCCAATTCTGGATTAGATGCGCCGCGGTATACGTAGCCGCCAATTATGGCGATTCCCATCGTGTGGTTGTACTCGTAGACCGGAAGTTGAAGGCCCACCTCATTTCCTCCCGCATAAGGCAACGTGCCTTCCATAATGTTCCAACCATAATTCAAGCCCTTCTGTGCAACGTCAATTTCTTCCAGCCGATCCTGCCCCACATCTCCCACCCAGAGTTGCCCTTTAGTAGAGTCAAAGCTAAAACGCCATGGATTCCGAAAACCATAAGTGTAGATTTCTTGTCGATAACCCGCCACGTTGCCCGCGAAAGGATTGTCACTTGGAATACTGTAATTGAGCCCCGCTGAAGCCGCGTTTATATCGATTCGCAAAATCTTGCCCAAAAGCGTAGAGCGGTTTTGCCCGTTGCCAAGTGGGTCACCTGCGCTTCCGCCGTCGCCCATACCGATGTAAAGGTAGCCGTCGGGTCCAAAAGCGAGTTGCCCGCCTTTATGGTTGGCGAAAGGTTGCGGAATTTCAAGGAGGATGAATTCGCTGGTTTTGTCAGCTTGGTTCGGGGTGCCACTAGAAACGGAGTATCTAGCGATTATTGTTCGGGTTGGGTTAGCCGCAACATAATCCACGTAGAAAAAGCCGTTCTGCGCGTAGTCTGGGTTGAAAGCCAAACCGAGTAAGCCTTGTTCTCCACTGAAGAGGACGCGGTCAGAAATATTCAGAAAAACCGTTGAGGAGGGAGAGTTTGCAGAGTTTTGGAAAACGCGAATAGTGCCTGGCTGTTCGATTACGAAAAGTCTGCCGCTGGCATCTTCCGCGCTAAGAATTCCTACGGGTTGGTTGAAAGTTAATTGTGGAAAAACTGCTTGTACGATGTAATCGCCTTGCACTTGACCCGAAACGGCAGAACCTAACGTAGCCGGAAAAACAAGAATGCTAACTATCAAGACTATTGGGAACCCCAAAAGAATTCTTAATTTCAAGTCGCACCATTAAAACCAGAAGAGAAACGGTGAACTTAAGGGTATGTTGGATAGGATGCACTACAACTTCGCATTGAGATCTGTTTGCATGATGCCAAAGATGTTGCCCTCGGTGTCTTTGCAATAGCACATGTAGCCTACAGCGGGAACCGTCATTTTAGGGGTCAAGCTTTCTCCGCCGGCTTGCTGAATTTCCTTCACAGCCTCATCATACGACGAGACGCTTAAAGTGTTGACTGTTGTGGGATGCATCTGGTCTTTCAGTGCAATGGCACCGTTAATTCCAGCTTCCTTCTCATCGCCTGCCGTGACCAGCCAATAGTCCACGCTTGTGTTAGCGTATTTTTCAATTTTCCATCCAAAAACCTTCTTATAAAACGCACTTGCCCTTTCGGGATTTTCTGCAGGAATTTCAAAATGTATGACTTTAGGCATTCTTAATCTCCAATTAAGAACGACAACGCAAAGAGATATAAAATATAGCAATTGCTTCACGACAACCATCAAGTAATCGCGTAATGCCCCGCTATTCAATCAAAAAGGTCCCGGGTTGTATAAAACAAAGACAAAAAGCCCTTGCCCACCGTTTGGCAGGCGAAGAGTTTCTGGCTAAGAAATGCTGATTAGATTACTCGGTTTCTGATTTAGCTTTGAATTTCTCTTCAATTAGAGCTAAGAGTTCCTCTGGCTTTACAGGTTTCACCAAGTAGGCGTCTGCTCCTTCGTCTAGTGCCTTGACACCGGTTTCCAATGAGGGAAAGCCAGTAATCATAATTTTTATGGCACCATGCATTGTTTGCTGCGTCTTTACAAGCAAATCGGTTCCGTCCATATCTGGAAGGCGAATGTCTATGAGCGCTAAGTCATAACGTTTCTTCTTTGACTTTTCTATGGCTTCTTTACCTGTTTCTGCAACGTCAATTTCGTACCCACACTTTTGTAGGATGCGCGTGAATGTTCTGAGAATCGATTTGTCGTCATCTATTACGATTATCTGTTTTTTCGCGTTATCCAAAGTCCTTCCTTCTTGTCGTTTGAACCTTTACTGCGATGCATCCTGAAGACTTAAACAAGTAGTCAGTGGATAGCAAAGAGTCAAAGTTTCTCTCAAATCCACTAGAGATTCTGTTTACTCATCTCTCACACATACTTATAAATAATGCTAAAGTGGGTTCTGTCAAGTACGCGTCTATTTTCTCTCCATATTAAAAATCCGGGGCTGATGGGTTGTTGTATCTTTATGTAATCACACAATTTTAATAGCGATTTTTGAGTTGTACTGTACATTAAAGTAAATGAGCGGTTACTTTACATGGCTAAATGCCCTGAGTGTGGAAAAGAAATTTCTAAACCTAACAAATCATTAAAGAACACTTTTTTCCACATTGAAGCCTACACATGCCCAGATTGCAAATGCCACTTTCACACAGCTGGTTAGGGAGTTTTCATTGGTGAGCGGAAAACTGTACGACCGTTTGAAGCAACGACTTCCAAATCGTGCTTGGAAACTATTTTTCCTAAACAATCATCATCTGAGGTATGGGGAACCCAGAAAACGTTAAGAGACCAACCGCCTCTTTCTGCCATTATGGACACTGCTTGAGCTTCAGAGAATGTCGGGCAGTAACTCATTATTTCCTTTAGCAGCGAAACCGCGTCTTCTCTATTCATTGTGTCCCACTCAACCCCAAACATAATGCTGTACGGAACCACATTTAAGTCTATCTAACAGAAACTATGTTTAACACCTAAAACTATCAGAGCAATTTTTGTTGGTTTTTTCTTTTAAGGTTAACCAAATTGCCACCCTTTAACCGACGTAACTCGAATATCTCGAACCAAGAAAAATTAGAAGAGCAAAGCTCGCAGGCGTTTTACTGCCCAAAAATAGATAACGATTTGTCCGCCAAAGGCTAAAACAGAAGACTAATGGATCACGTACCCAAACAGTTTAAACATGCCAAACAAGGATACCCCCAAAAAGTGCGGACAGTTCAACAAAACCCAGCTTTCTAATAAAAATCGACATTCCGTCAAGTGTGCATTGGGTAGTGCTTATATATCTAAAGCATCCATGTATCATAGTGTAACACTTAGTTGTAGCAACTTGTATCAGGGTCAGGATTGACGTTGAGCGAAAAAGATATTCTAAAATTCCTACAAAACCTCGGGTTCTCAAAACGAGAAGTTCAAGTTTACATGTTCCTAGCCAAAAGCGGAGCACAATCAACTAGCTTTGTCGCCAAAAGACTAAAAATGGAAAGAGTCCAAGCTTATCGCACTTTTAAGAAACTACAGGAAAAAGGCTTCATAGAAGCCACCCTTGAACGACCAACCCGATTCACTGTAGTTCCATTCATCAATCTGTTGGAGTCATTCATCGACACAAAACGAGGAGAAGTAGAAAACCTAAGCGCCCAGAAAGAAACGCTTATGGAGTCCTGGAAAACCGTAAGCGCACCCGAATCAGACTATACCATGGCAAAGTTTAGCGTCATAAGTGGAAAAAAGAAGATCCACTTGAAAATGCAAACCATGATTGATGACTCACAAAAAGATGTCTATGTACTAACCACAGGTCTTGGCGTTATCCAGGAAGACATTGGCGGAGTCTTCGACTCCATCATGGAAACAGCAAAGAAAAAGAAAACCCAATTCAAAATAATCGCTGACATATCCAAAGAGAACTACCGAATAATGGAGCGGCTAGACAAACGCATCGTGTCTGAACACGCCAAAGTGGAAATCCGCCACTTGAACCTAAATACCAGATTCTTTCCACGGTTTCTAATAAAAGACGATGAAGAAGCCATATTGTACGCTTCAAGCGGCGACGAAGCCTCAATTCTCAACATTGAAGACGAAGGTCTGTGGATAAATGACAAAATGTTCATTTCCATCTTGAAAGCGTTTTTCAACCAGATGTGGCAAATCGGCATTGAAACTGACCGGCGAATAGAAGAACTGAAAACCGGAGTGCCAATCGGCGAAACAATAATCATAAAGGATCCTGAAGATGCATGGCAGAAAGTAATACAGATGCTGGACAACGCAAAAGAAGACGTAATCCTAATTACTTCATCGCAGAGCTTAATCAGCCTTATAGAGAAAGACCCGTTTGAGAAACATCATAAGCCAGGCATAAAATTTAGACTTATGGCGCCAATAGATTTAGACAATCTTGAAGCGGCAAAGAAACTTTCAGCCAACTACGAAGTAAAACATGTCCCAATCAATTACATGACGATGATGCTTGTCGACGACAGAAACCTGTTCATGTTCAAGTCAGCTCCGCTAAGTGATGTTTCAGACGAGTCTTTCTTCTACCTCAATGACACGTTCTTCACTAATGACAAAAAGTCAAGCGAACGAGTTAGCGAAATGCTCAACGATACCTGGAAACGCGGCATGGACTTAAATGAAATAGCCTCTCAGGCAGCCGGCATGAAATTACCTTCAATCGCCGTTTCAACAAATGAGAATGTAACTCAACTTGTTCGCTTAGTCCTTAACAACAACGTAGCATCCGTGTTGATAACTGAACGCGGGGAACCGGTGGGAATAATAAACGATCGCGACCTGCTCAAAGAAGTCGTTGAAGCTAAGAAAGATCCGGAAAAAACCCTTGTTAAAGATTTAGACTACACGCCGCTGCTGACCCTTAGCGCGGGGCAAACGATGACCGATGCGTTAAAGATGATCCGCCAAAAAGGGACCAAACGAATCGCAGTAGTCAAGGACGGACAACTTATGGGCATGCTTACTCAAGACCTCGCAAAAAGAACACTCGCAACGGATAGCAACAAAAGCGCAAAAAAATAACACCTCTCCTTTTACGTTTAATAGATCATGCGGCAAGTTGGAAGTTCGGTCTTCAGAAACATCTAAGGCATTGCTCGCCGAGAACCATCTTAAGAACATCCTCGGATGTTCAGATAATGATGTTCCTGAGGTATTTATTCCACAAATATGCAGCGGCGTAACCAGCGGAAATTCCGCTGCCTGCCGCTACAAAAAGAACCAGCCCAGACATCATCGGAGTCAAATCTAAAGGCGTCAACTCAATTATTCCCGGATAGACGGCAATTACGTAGTAGCTTACAAACCCGATTATGGCAGTGCTGAAAGTCATAGCAAGTATAACCCTATTCCTGTTTGCTTCTTTTTCACCAGGATTCGCCTTGAAAACGATGAAGAAAGCGTCCACTAACAATCCGTAGAGAAATGTGAACACAAAAGTGAATGGGCCGAAAGCGGGGCGCGACAAAGCCGACAAAATGCCGCCGGTGAGGCCAACGTAGGTTGCGCCTAGTCTTCCCACAAAAAGTGCTGCTAAAGCGAGTATGACGGCTTGGAGTGCGATTAAGAGGCTGCTTATTGGCGGCGGTATGAAGAAGTTTGCGACAAAGATTACTGAGCTGAAGAGTGCGGTTATGAAGATTCGTTTAGCTTTGTGTACCACTCTTGCCCGGTCCTTGCAAATACGTGCGTGGTTTAACTAAAAAACCTTGGGAAAAATAAAGCCAAATCTTCAAGCTATCTTCGCTACAGCAAGAAACAAAAATTGTAATGCAAACTATTGTCAATGAAACGAAAGGAGAAATCTCCAAAATGAAGAGCTAACAGACATCGTCAAGCATTCTTTGGGAGCGAAACTTATATTTTGGTTAAGCAGCTAAAAATCTTCAGGCAAGAGAGCGATTCGAGTTATGAACCAAGATAACCCTCAAGAACCAAACGTTAAAGACGAGACTGTGCAGGAACCAACCCAGGACCTTCAACTTCGGCTGGATGAAGAGAAGAAACGAAGCGAAGACTATCTAGCTAAGTTAAGGTATCTGCAGGCAGATTTGGAGAACTTGCGCAAACGGTGTGACCGACAAATACTGCAAGTCAGTCAATATAGCAACGAACGCATAATAATCCAACTGTTAGAAGTGGTTGATGAACTCGAATTAGCCGTCAAAAATGCCCAAACAACAACTTCAGCTCAAACCCTCGTTGACGGGGTTCAAATGACCCTTAAACGCTTGCGAAAGGTTCTTGAGCAAGAAGGAGTAACACCCATAGAAGGCGTAAACCAGCCTTTTGACCCTTCTAAACACAACGCCATCGCCGCGGAAGAACGGGACGATGTTGAAAACTGCGTTGTAATCGAAGAGCTTAGAAAAGGCTACATGATGAAAGAAAAAGTGATAAGACCGACCATTGTAAAAGTGGCGGTTAAAAAACCCTCGCAGTAACAAAATAGGAGATAAAACAAAATGAGTCAAGTTAAAACGGGAGAAAAAATTTTAGGAATAGACCTAGGAACTACCAATTCAGCAGCAGCCATTTTTGAAGGCGGAAGATCCACAGTGATTCCAAGCGCCGAAGGACCCACCATGGCTGGAAAAATGTTCCCCTCAGTTGTCGCCTTCACTAAAGATGGACAACTGTTAGTTGGCGAATCGGCTAAACGCCAAGCCACAGCAAACACTGAAGGCACCATTTTTGAAGTTAAACGCAAAATGGGAACCAGCCAGAAACTGACCATTTATGGCAAAGAATACACCCCCCAGCAAATCAGCGCATTCATCTTACAGAAAATCAAGAAAGACACCGAAACCTATCTGGGAGCAACAATCCACAAAGCAGTAATCACAGTACCCGCGCATTTCGACGACAACCAACGTCAAGCCACCAAAGACGCAGGCGAAATCGCAGGCTTTGAAGTCATGCGCATCATCAACGAACCCACCGCAGCATGCCTAGCATATGGTATCGATAAGCTTGAGAAAGAAATGAAAATTCTTGTCTTCAGCTTCGGTGGCGGAACCCACGACGTAACCGTCATGGACTTTGGGAAAGGTGTTTTCCAAGTTCTGAGCACGAGCGGAGATACACAGCTTGGCGGAACTGACGTTGACAAAGCAATCGTTGCGTACGTTACTGATGAGTTCAAGAGGCAAACAGGCGTTGACGTGACCAACGACCAGATGGCGACTGCACGCCTAAAAGAGGCAGCCGAAAAAGCCAAAATCGAACTAACCACACTCATGAGCACAGACATAGACTTGCCATTCTTGACCGCGACCAACACGGGACCTCAACACCTGCATCTAACTTTGACACGAACAAAACTTGAATCACTAGCCCAGCCTATTGTGCAAAGAACAGAGCGCACCATCCTCAAAGCACTCGAAGACGCAAAGCTCACCCCGCAGGGAGTGGACAAAATCATCCTTATCGGCGGCATGACCCGAATGCCCATCGTCCAAAGATTCGTCGAACAAATTCTGGGCAAAGCCCCTGAACGCGGATTGGACCCCATGGAATGCGTGGCCATCGGCGCAGCCATTCAAGGCGCAGTCTTAACTGGCGAAGTCAAAGACATCCTACTCCTAGACGTTACGCCACTCTCGCTTGGCGTAGAAACCATGGGCGGCATATTCACCAAGGTCATCGACAAAAACACCACCATACCCACCAAGAAGAGCCAAGTCTTCACAACCGCAGCAGACTTCCAAACCGCCGTCACAATCCACGTTCTACAAGGTGAACGGCAAATGTCAGCAGACAACGTATCTTTAGGCGTGTTCAACTTGGAAGGCATTCCTCCATCACCCCGAGGAGTCCCCCAGATCGAAGTTACCTTTGACATCGACGCAAACGGCATCCTTAACGTGACAGCGAAAGACCGCGGAACAGGCAAAGAAGCAAAAATCCGCATCACCGCATCCACCAAACTCTCCAAAGAAGAGAAAGAACGCATGGTGAAAGACGCGGAACAATTCGCTGAACAAGACAAGAAGAAACGTGAGGAAGCAGAACTACGCAACAACGCCGACAGCATGGTGTACACCGCGGAAAGAACCAAGAAAGACTTAGCAGACAAACTCACCGCTGAACAGAACGCCAAAATAGACACTGCAGTTGCTGCACTCAAAGACGCTTTGGCAAAAGTGGAGTTCGCAGCAATCAAAGCGAAAACTGATGAGCTCAGCAAGGTTCTTCAGGAAGTTGGCACGGTGATTTACCAGCAGGCAGCAGCTCAAGCACAAGCAGAGCAGCAGGCGCAGACAGGGCAACAAGGGCAGGGTCAATCTGGAGCACAAGAACCACCACAAGGGGAAGCGTCCGGTCCAAGCGAAGAAAAAGTGGTTGACAGCGAAGATTACAAAGTGAAGTAGCAAAACGAAGCGAAACAGTCTTAATCTACCACCTTTCCTTTTTGTTTACTGCGGTCAATCTGTATGGCTGAAAAACCAGATTTCTACGAAGTTCTCGGCGTATCCAGAGACGCCACAAAGGACCAGATTAAAGATGCCTACAGAAAACTAGCCATGGAGTTTCATCCTGACAGGAACAAGTCTCCGGAAGCGGAAGAGAAATTCAAAGAAATCTCCGAAGCCTATGCAGTTCTCTCAGACGACCAGAAAAGGCAGCAGTACAATACGTTGGGAAAAGCAGGATTTGATCAACGTTACACTGAAGAAGACATTTTCCGAGGAGCCGATTTCAATGACATCTTTAGGGACATAGGAGGCGGGGGAGGATTCAACGATATTTTCCGCATCTTTTTTGGCGGAGGTGGTGGCGGCTTTGGCGGAAGCGATTTTGGTGAACGTCCGAGTCGGGGACAAGACCTTCTTTATGAGTTGAGTATAACTTTAGATGAGGCTTCGAGGGGCACACAAAAGGAAATAGAGGTTCCTCGAACAGAGAAATGTGATGTTTGCGGCGGTTCCGGGGCAGCTCCTGGAAGCAATCCGAGAGTTTGCCCACGTTGTGGTGGTCAGGGCAGAGTTCAAACTATGCGCAGGAGCGCGTTTGGCACTTTTGTGCAGGTTGCGCCTTGTCCAGAATGTCGAGGAAAGGGCAGAATTATTGATGCGCCCTGCCGGAATTGCCGCGGTTCAGGGTTGATAAAGAAGCGAAGGAAAATTACCGTTAACATTCCATTGGGCATTGATGAGGGTTACCAGCTTCGGCTCAGAGGAGAAGGCGACATGACAGGCAGCGGGGGAGAGCCAGGTGACCTTTACGTGCTTGTTCATGTTTTGCCTCATGACCTATTTGTGCGAGACGGTGATGACTTGCATTATGTGTTGATGGTTGGGTATCCTCAAGCGGTTTTAGGCACAGAGGTTTCGGTTCCAACTTTAGAAGGGCCCACAAGTCTGAAGATTCATCCGGGCACGCAAGTTGGCGAAGTCCTTAGATTAAAGGGGAAGGGAATGCCTCGGTTTCGCGGTTACGGCAGAGGTGATCTGCTGATTCGTGTAGGAATCTCGGTTCCCGAGAAAATTACTTCAGAGCAGAAGGGGCTTTTAGAACAGCTGGCTAAAGTGTCAGGTGAAGCTGTTCAGCCCAACCACCGAAGAATAAGGTTCTGATTTCTAAGCCACGTTCCATGTTATGGCTTTTAGCCATTGTTTTGTTTGGCAAACTTGTGTTTTCTGGGAATGTTTAAATTTGGTTCCGCGCACTTTTTGTTGGTGTGTTTATGGTGTATTGTCATAATTGTGGAGAGAAACTTCCTGAAAACGCGCTTTTCTGCACTAAATGCGGCAACAAAGTCATTCAGGGAGTTCAAGGCAGCGCAGCAACCCCATCGGATGAGGTTCGTGATGCCTTTAATCGGATGAGCGCGGAGATGGAGAAAGCGTTCAACGTAGCAGCGAAGGAGCTTCAAGGAGCATTCCAAACGGCTAGAAGTAACATTCAAAAGACAATCTACAAAGAGCCGATTATGTGCCCCAACTGCGGCGAAAAGAATCTTGCTAGCGCAACCTTCTGCACGAAATGCGGTCAAAGCCTGGCTGGTGTGCAAGCCTCAAAACCAGCTGAAGGCACATAACAACCCAACCAAAACCGGTTGAGCAAACCGCTTTCCTTTTCCTTTTTGAAATCCGCAATTGCTCTTTGTAGCCAACTCTCCGTTCTTGCAGAGCCTATTTTGGGTTGATTTCTTGATTCAGCGCCCTTTTCGTGTTTTTCTCACGGGTTAATTTGTGGAGAATTGACACTCGCTGCAGGTTTCCAAAATTATACATTAAGAAAGTTCTGTTTCAAATATTCGGTAAATAAGTATGTGACTTTTTAAAAACATCACGGCTCTTCTTTCTTTGCTTAAGAAAAGCAATCGACACCCCGATTACAACAATAACGATTATTAACGCGGCGCCGACCTCAATCAACTCGGTCTCTGTAAGCGAATTTGCTGGCGTTGCGAGATTGACGAGCCAAGCGCGCCCATCTTTCGTGCCCAAAACTACGTAACCGCCGTTTTTTGTCTGGATTACGGAGTTGAAGTTTGCTTCCAGTGCGACGAGAAAAGTGGCTCCAGGAAATGTTGCGTTCCATATTTCATTGCCGACCCCGTCAGTTTTGAGTATCCAAACTTGGGTTAGGTTCGCAACTGCGGACATTATGTAGCCGCCGTTTTTTAGTTGGTGAATGCAGGTTACGGCGCTGTTTAAGCCGCCATACGTTTGGTTCCACTCCATTTTACCGTTCGCGTCGGTTTTGACTACCCAAGCATTCCTGCCCGAGAGAAAACCGCCCAAAAGGTAACCGTCATCGGCGGTCTTGATGGCACAGTTGACCTCAGGAATTCGGTATTTCCCTAAGTCGCCGTAAGTTTGGTTCCACATCACGTTCCCGTGTGGGTCAGTTCTGATAAGTCTCATGTAAGCTTGGTTAGGAGTGACAGAATAGCTGACGTCGGACAGCATGAACCCGCCATCAGGAAGCTGGATGATTGTTGAGGGGCAGTCAGCTATTGGACCTGCAAACGTCTCATTCCACAACAGGTTCCCCAAAGAGTCAGTTTTTGCAAACCAAATCTGCCCCTCTGTGTCTTCAGCCGATTCCCCAAATCCTGCAATGGCGAAGCCGCCGTCGCTGGTCTGGATGATTGAGCGGAAATAGGTAACGGGCGCCTCAGAAGCGTACAGTTTGGTCCATTGGAGGTTGCCTTCGGAATCGGTTCTTTCCAGCGCGTACTGGTTGTTGAGAATGCCCGCCACCGCGTAGCCTCCTTCGCTGGTTGGAACAAGATATGGAAGAACCGTAGGTTTTTGACTAATTTGGATCGTCTTCGTCCATGTTGGATTACCTAAAGAGTCGGTTTTGACCAGAAAAGTCGCCGTCTGGTTTGCCGCATTCAAGATGAAGCTGCCGTCGGCAAGCTGAAAAACCGAGTAACCATCTCCACTCATCAGGGTTTGCTGCCACTGAATCGGAGGAGCCATATTCTCCGCAGCTTTGACAGAAAAAGAAAACGCGAACGTTGAAACCAGAAGCCCGAAAATCATAACTGTTAACAGCGTTTTTTTCATTGGCTTACGTCCTGAGGCTTTAGTATTAAATGAAATGGTTGGGTGCATTTAGCTCTACTCGAAGAACAAAGTGTTCCTCTGAAAGAACGGACCATCGTAAAATTTTTTTGCGGGTCGCAATTCAAAAAAGCTTATAGGACATAGCCCCAAACCGTTCTTTGGTGTTTGCATTGACTTGTTATTTTAGGCATCTGGGCGGAATCTTTGCGAAGGCGGGAATAACGGTTACGCCCGAAAACAAAAAACGACTTGACAGAGTAATCCATAACTTGGTTAGCACAAGGTACCCGAATTGCCCGGCAACGTGGCGAAAAGTAAAGATATGCTTAGTCGAAGATGAAGACGGTTTCATTTTGAGGCTGAAACAAGCGTGGACAGTCTAAACTGACTAAAGCTGAGAGGGAAACAGAACGTACAATCGACTGCACATTTATTCTGATGGAGGCGCAAGGGGAAACCCTGGACCCTCAGCAGCAGCATACCTGATCCTCTCCGAAGATGGCACAATCCTGAAAGCGGAATCGCGTTTCCTAGGAAAACGCACCAACAACCAAGCCGAATACGAAGCCCTCATCGAAGCGCTAAAAAAAGCCACAACCCTCAAAGCAGAGGAAATTGTCTGCCACTTGGACAGCGAACTCGTCTGCAAACAACTCACAGGCGAATACAAAGTCAAAAACCCTGAGCTACGTCGGCTATACGATATGGCGATTGAGTTGAAGAGATGCTTTAAGAAAGCCAGTTTTGTTAATGTGCCTCGAACCAATCGTTTCATCAAAGAAGCAGACGAATTAGTCAACGACAGATTGAATGAATCAGTTGAAAAACACAATAAGAATTGAACGCAGATCAGTTAACTCAAATTGGTTTTAGAAAACTTCAGTCTATTTGTTAGACTCTACATACGTTAATCTTAAATATCGACCTTAGCCATTAAGCAGAAGGGATTCCAATTGAGCACCAATTATGCTAATGCAGTTGAACTCAAAAACGTCACAAAACGTTACAATGAACTCGTAGCCGTAAACAACCTCAACCTAACTCTTAGTCAAGGGGAAATTTTTGGTCTTCTGGGACCTAACGGCTCAGGAAAATCTACCACGCTCAAAATGCTTCTAGGCTTGGTTCAGCCAGAAGAAGGCAGCGTCCACGTATTGGGCATAGACGCGAAAAAGGATCCTGTGGCTATTAAGAAGCTCGTTGGTTACGCTCCTGAGGCACCGCACCTCTATGAATTCCTAACCGGTATCGAGTTCCTAGATTTCATAGGCGACATTTACGGCATGCATACCGAGGAAAAACGGAGCCGAATCAACGAATACCTCAAAGCATTACAGCTCGAAGGCAGGGAGGGCGACATGATAAGCAGTTATAGTGAAGGCATGAAGCAAAAAGTCGCTCTCATATCCGCTTTCCTACACAAACCTAAACTGCTAATATTGGATGAACCGCTAAACGCGCTGGATCCCCGCACAGCCCGCATCGTGAAGGATTTCCTCCAGGAGCTGAAGCAGCAGGGTGTAACAACTATCATGTCTACCCATATTTTGGAGATTGCGCAGGCGGTTTGCGACCGCATAGGCATCATGTACCAGGGTAAGCTGCTGGCTCTTGGCAACATGGAGGAACTGCGGCGGATGGCAAGTATGCCTAGCAGCGGCTTAGAAGACATCTTCCTAAAACTCACGGGCACAGGCGACATAAAAGCCGTCGTTGAGGAACTCGTCAAATGAACTGGAAAACAATCCGCGACCTCATCGGCGTAGAGATGAAAGCAGGCAGGATGCTGCGTGGAAAACGGCTAATAAAATACAACACTGGCAGAAACCGCTTCTTTACATATCTCGAATACGGCGTAGCAGTTGCCATCGGCTTAGCGGTCGGCGTTCTCATTGGCTATTTCTACAATTCCGCATTTCCGGCTGATATCCAAAGCCAATTCATCACCGTCTTTGCTAACTTCCAAGTTTCCCTGCCCACGCTAATCCTGGTTGTCACGTTGGTTTTCACGATGATGCAGCAGTTCCAACGCAGCGGAACCAGCTTCAAAAATCAGGCGCCCTACTGGTTGCCCGTGACCTGGCAAGAGCATACGACAGCGTCCATATTTTCCGATGTGCTGGGAATTCCGCTAATTGCTATCGCCGCCATTGCACCTGCCATTATCGCAATCGCCGCCTTCACTGGACAGTTACCTTTAGCCATTGGAGCCTCAGTGGCAATGTGCGCCGCGGCATTCACGGCTGGCGCTACAACTGAGGTTTTCAGAATTCTACAGGTCCGCTTCACAGGGGCAGTTTACAAGTCTTCAGGCAAAGCCGCCATCTGGGTTCGCTTCGCAAGCACCCTAGTGTTTTTCGTATTGTTTTACATCGTTTACTCCTACGTTATCTACGGGACTGGCATCTCAAACGCTTTGCAGGCAGTGGCTTCGGTTCAAAGCGCCGCGTGGTTTGTTCCTTTCGTGTGGGTTGGCGTAACGCTGTCTTACTTCGCAAGCGGCATGTTCATTTACGGGGCTGTTTTCTTGATTTTATCGTTGCTTTTCATTTTGGGATTATTCTACCTTTGCGTCTCGCTCAACACTCGCTTTGGCTTATACGAGCCACCAGCTATAACCGTTAGCAGCGGAGTTTACGCGCCCAAAACTGGAGTCCTGGGCAAACTCGGGTTCGCCCCTGTGGAAAGCGCCCTTTTACGTAAAGACCTCAAAGCGTTCACCCGAAGACGCGAACTAATATCAGCATTCATCCTACCCATAGTCGTTATCATAATTCCCATCTTCTCCTCCTTCAACACGTCAACGTCGTCATCCTCGTCGGCTTTTCCAACTCAATTCGGATTCGCTTTCACATCCCTTTTCCCCGCAGCCGTTATGGCTATGATGCTGGGGAACTTCATGACTGGCGAAGAAGGGCAAAGCATCTGGCGAATCTACTTCTCCCCTATTTCCGCTAAAAACTACGTGAAAAGCAAATATGCTTTCATGCTATTCTTTGCGATAATTATCCTGCCCATAACCAGTATAGTCGGATTCTTCATCTATCACCCCGCGCTAGGAACTATGTTTACACTGATTGCTGAGTCAGTTTTCGTGGTTTTTGCGGTTGGTGCCTTGTCTTTGGCTAACGGCATCAAAGGCGCCGACTTTAATGAAGTTCCAAGACCTAGAATGATACGTGCCGAATGGAGCATAATCAACTTGCTCACATGTGGCGCAGCCGGCTTGGCTGTGCTTGCACCGCTCATTCCAAACGTTATCACAGATGTCACTGGAATCCAATTCACGTTTCTGGCTCTTTACCAAGCAGTCATAATTAGCGGAGTCATTGCAGCCGTTTTAACTGTGATATTCTACCAAGTTGCTCTCAGCAACGCAAAAGAATTGCTAACAAAAGCTCAAGTCTAATCGGCGACTCTTTAGCCGGCTTTCTTTGCAAGCGTTGGGGGCTTTCTTCGCCCATCCCAAACGTGATGAAGCGCCAAACCCGGGTGATGCAGCAGCATACGTGGACCCGAAAATCTCATGACCTTCTTCACTTTCTCCTTCATGTCGGGGCGGTAGCAGTGGATTAGGCACTTGCCGCAGGTGCTCTTCTTTTCCTGAAACGGACACTTATCTAGCCGTATGAATGCGTAAGTTTCGAACTCGGTGCACTCGGAGCAGAGTTCGCCATGGGTTTTGTGATGGGCTTTGCAGTAAATGTGAACCATGCAATCGATGGTTTTCTTTTCTCGGGTTATGCGGGGGTGTTCGGTTCCGGTTTGCTGTGTTGTCACCTGAAGTCTCCAGTTAGAATAAGAGAATAATTTGAACATCAATTAAGTGTTTACCCGAACAAATGCGGGATTCCAACATCACCCAAGCAATAACGCATACGATTTGCCCAAAAAACGAAAACCAATAAAAGCATAAGTAAACAGTAATTAACTAAGGAGCTTTTAGCTAGTTGACCATTAACGAGAGCAAACCTAATTTTGCTTCCAAGACCCAAGAAGTTCTGCTAGTTTTCCCGGGCAAATACAAGGCGCCCGACCCCCAAGTCCCACTTGCATTGCTGTATCTTGCTAGTCCACTTCAAAGAGCAGGTTACAAAGTGCGGATTCTAGATATGCGCATGGAAAACTACCGCGAATTCAGAGTTGGAAATCCTGTCTTTGTGGGTATTAGTTGCATGAGCGGCCTCCAAATCCGATATGCCCTTGAATTCGCAAGAAAAGTCCGCGCCGAGTCGCCCACATCACCAATTGTTTGGGGCGGGGTACACCCGACTTTACTACCTGAACAAACGGTAGCGAACGACCTGGTTGATGTGGTGGTCCGCGGCGAAGGAGAAACGGTCGTCGCTGAGTTGGCGGACGCGCTTAGCTTAGGTGAGCGGTTGGACAAAGTGGCAGGCTTGACCTTCAAGGCAAACGGCAGAATAATCAGCAACCCCGACGCCTCAATCATTGATTTGGATTTGATTCCAGTGGATTTACCCTACGACTTACTGCCAATAGACAGATACCCCGCGGTGAAGTCAGGGCGCATCCACATTCAAACCAGCCGAGGTTGCCCCCACCGATGCGGCTTTTGCTACAACACTATCTTCAACAAACGCGCTTGGAGAGGCAAAAGTGCCAGCCGAGTTCTAGACGAAATCGAATATATAATCAAAAGGTTCCCTGACACCAAAATCATCGACCCCATTGACGACAACGTTTTCGTTGACAAAGAACGGGTCGAAAACATCTGCAACGGCATCTTGAAACGGGGCATTAAGGTGGCTTGGCGAGCAAACTGCCGCTTTGACTACCTCTCGACTTACGGTAGGGATTTCATCAGCCTCTTGGCAAAGGCAGGGTGCGTGGAACTGGATTTTGGCGGGGAAACGGGGTCAGACCGACTTCAAAAATTGATTTGTAAAGACATAACCGCACAGCAGATGGTGCAATCCGTCGCTAACCTCAAAGAGTGGGCGCCTACAATTGAGCCCTACGTTTCTTGGATGAGCGGTTTGCCGACAGAAACCGACGAGGATTTGAAGGCAACTTTCGATTTGATGGACCACATGGTTGAGGCTAACCCAAGAACGCAGCATTACGGCATATTCGTATACACACCATTCCCCAGCCCAGTTCTTGAGCAATTACCCAGCGAGTTTAAACCGCCCCAAACTCTAGAAGAATGGGGAAATGTTGATGTTTTCCACTTCAAGCCCCCCTGGCACACCAAAAAACAAGTTGCTAAGCTCGACGCGATTTCGGCTGTGACTAGGTTCGCTTTCTTCCCTGAAGCTCGAATCAAAGAGCGCGGGTTCGGATTCAAGGTTAGCTACGGCGTTGTGAACCGAATGGCACGTTACCGCTGGCGGCACAGGTACTTTGGGTTGCCAATAGAGCTTAGAATCGTTAATGCTGCGGCAAAGAAGCTCAAGGGTTTCCTTTAGTCATGACTTCGAAATGCATAATAGCCCGCGGCGTCCTCTGTCTATCAGAAGTTTTACGTAACTTTTTATGATTGGAGGATTTTGAGTGAAATACAAAATTGAAATTAACCGAGAAGGCTGCATAGCATGCTCTACATGCTATGGGCTGGATCCAAATCATTTTGAAAGTGACCCAGAAGGCAAATCTAAAGTCATCGGCGGAACAAGCAACGGTAAATCAGTTGGAACTTTCAACGATGCAAAAATGTCTGAAGCGGAAAACGCGGCGAACGCTTGCCCAGTAAGTGTCATTACCGTCACAAAAACCTAACAACATTTCTTTGCGCCAAATAACACAAATCTTAAGAATATATGCTGTTTTATGTGGATGGGAATCTTATTGATTGAAGTCTCAGACGAAAACCAACTCAACAAACAACTCAAAGCAAACCCAAAAGTCGTCGCCTTATTTTACGCTTCATGGTGCCCTTTCTGTAGAAACTTCCTTTCAGTTTTCAACAAACATGCAGAAAAAGACAACTCCGCCGTTTTTATGCGCGTCAAAATCGACGAAGACGAAAACCCCCTATGGGAAACCTATGCCCTCGAAGCCGTTCCGTCAGCTATCCTCTTTGAGAAGGGGAAAGTTTCGCGTAGACTAGACTGCGAACTTGGCGGAGGCTTAAACGAGAAGCAATTCACCAAATGGCTAGCAACGCCCTAAAACGCAACTTCTATTTTTTTCCCATTTATTCTCTTGCTCAAGAAAAGAGTTACCTCTCTTGCGACGAGTTTCCGTATGATCCGAAAAAATAAATACCCAGCAGTTGCTACTTGAGCTTTTTGTTTTTCCTTTTTGTGAACCGTATCGAATATTTTTGTTCGTTCAATGTTTTGGTTTTGCTGTCAACTAATCCCATCATAACAGCTTCGTTTACGGCTTCATCGAAAGATACGGGTTGAGGATTTGCATACTCCTTTTTGGTGATAACTACCCAAATCTCATGATATTCTTCTTTATGGACTTGGAAAAAAACGGAAAGCTCTTCGGCGTTTCTCGGTTCAAAAAAGATAGATGTCTTATCTGCTTTTGACAATATTTTCACCTTACGCCTGTTTCACGGGCTAGATTGTCTCCCATGTAACCTAACACTATGGTTTCACTGTGGGGCGGTGCGCCTCTCTAGACCAAGCTCTCTCTGGCATGGGAATTTTAGCCCGCTTGTCTTCGCCATGTTGCACGTTTTGGTAAGAGCTAAGGTTCACGGGGGTGCAAGGTTTGTAGACTTGCTCCTCTGTTAGTTCCGTCTTACGTGCTTGCTCTACTGGTTAGACAATCACAATAAAGCAATGGGAACAATTTATTCGCTTCCCTTTTTTGAAGGGTTTGTTAGGAGGGCCGGGGCTGGGATTTGAACCCAGGCGTAAGGCTCCACAGGCCTCTAGGCTACCAAGCTACCTCACCTCGGCCACATTGATGTTGATTTCCTTGACCCCGTACGCTTTTTGAGCGATTGAGGTCTAGTGTGGTATTGGTGACTATTCGGTCGCATCCTCCTTTATTATCGTTTCCGAAAGAATTCTC
>JADGNF010000067.1 GCA_017883615.1 Candidatus Bathyarchaeota archaeon | reverse complement strand
TCGCAACGGACAAAGGCTTAGCTGACTTGAACGAAGCTTTCAAGGCAGCACTCAAAAAGCAAAATGCGAAGCTCACAGTCAAAATCGAGGTCGACAACCTATCTGAGGAAATCCACGCACAAGGATCCCCACACTTAGCTTTAAATCACTCAACCGAGATGGTGCTTCGGAAAAGCGACTTCGCATCCGACCGAACTTTGGGACTCTATTCTGACAAAGCCGCCAAAGACATTAGCCGCGAACTCGTCAAAAAACTCAAAAACCCCAACCAACAGGCAAAAATCACATTAACAGTGAAGATTTAGAGGATTTCCGCATCGAGAACGGCTTGATACTCATAAGGTGCAGTTTCGCGAACGGTCTTAGCATGCCGGAACACCGTAACTTTCCTTCCTGCCTTCTCAACCGCCTCGCCAAACAGCAGCTTCAAATCCTCAACCGTCTGTGGGTGCTTTATAAAACCGTAAAAGTGAACCACGCCACCACTCGGTTTTAATGCTTTGCAGGAAACATCCACGAATTCGCTCGCGGTTTCGGGAAGATTCATAATTATCCTGTCCGCGACTCCAGCAAGCCGTTCGCTGACGATTAGTCTTGCGTCTCCCACTATAGGGTAGACCCTGTTTTCAACGCGGTTTACGCGCGCGTTTTTTCTGAGCAGTTCAACGGCATCTGGGTTTATGTCGATGGCGTAGACTTTGGCGGTTCTGTTTTTCTTAGCAATCGGCGCCGCAAAAGGACCCACCCCAGCAAAAAGGTCAACCACAACTTCCCCCTCGCCGACAAGCTGCGCCACACGCTCATGTTCATTGGATAGCCTTGGACTAAAGTACGCCTTCGCAACATCAACGTAATAGGTGCATCCGTATTCTTTGTGGACGGTTGTTGTGCGGTGTTCGCCGGCGATGAATTCGTAGTCTCTTAGCCGAAAAGTTCCTTTGATAGTTCCAGCCTTCGCCAGCACTACCCGCACTCCCCTATGAGTTTTCAAAATGGCTTCGCCAACGACGACCTTATGCGATTCGAGTTCCGTTGGGATTTCAATTATAGCTATATCTCCGACTACGTCCAGCGCGCGAGGCAAACTGGCAAGCAGGTACGGTGGCAAATCGGCAGAAAGGACTTCAGCCAAAGTTTTTTCTCGCCGCATTTTTTCATGAAAGACATGCGTTACTAACTGAAATTTTGGCAGTTGGTTTTCTAAAACTGCCTTTTCCGCCCCGACAAGTTCTCGGATAAGCGGAATGCACAGGGAATCTGCCTCGGTTTTCTGAATAATCAAAGTCTTGTCGAATAAACCCAGCTTATCAACTATGTTAAGCGCAATTTCGCCTTCGGTTTTGGGCACTTTTAGACAGACAGACTCTTTTGGCATTAGTTTTCAGCCATCTTTTCCACCTTGTAAAGCCCACCGACCCTATTAACAGTGAAACGTGCGCCCAGCATTTTTTCTGCAAGCCAAATGTTTGCCTCCAAGTGTTCTGTAACTTCACGGGTTAAGTAGGTAGATGTGCCTTCAGACAACGCGACGTAAGGAACCAGCATGTCCGCCAAATGCTCATCCACTGTGGCATGTACTTCAAGTTCAGCAAGAAGCTTCTCTCCCGCTTCCATGCCAACTGCCTCTGCCATTTTTCTCAATTCACCAATTGCATCTGAACCGAGGATAACGCCCGAGTCGGTTTCAGCCCATAAGGCGATGCTGCTACCCTTCTGAACCGGGTTCGACGCGTCATTGAGGATTTTGATGTTTGCGTCGTAGCCTTTGGTTGCAAGTGTCTTTGTTGCTGTTTTGGCTTGGCGGTCGGCAACTTTTCGGTCAGCTAAGAAAGTGCAAGTCGATATGCCTTGAATGGTTTGGAGTTTACCGAAGCTTTCCAAGCGAAAAGGCTGCAGTTTAGGTGTTGGCTTCACGGTTAGTGTTGCTTCGCCGTTCCCCTTTGGATAGTATCCATAGCGCTGGACCGAAAGTTCAGCTTCCACGCCCATCCGCCTTAGAGCTGGCAAAAACACATTTCGCAAGTAATTTATTGTGGGCGCGTGGGTGGTGTCTGTTCCGCCTTTACTAACCTGCAACTGAACACTTTCTTTAGCGAAAAGACAAATCGGCAATACAGTCATCAAAAGCATAGGAATACTTCCAGCTGTCCCAATTTCTGCTTCAACTTTCCCACCGCGAATTTCATGAGGCGTAAACCAGAGTTCCCTGCTCTCCAGCGTTGCTCCCTTCAATTCGGCATTGCAAAGTTTTGCTGCAGTAAACACGGATTCGAGATGCTGAGGTTTTAAGCCAGCTTTAGGTCGATTCTGCCTGATGTTGGTGATGTGCAGAGGTTCACTTTTGATGGCAGCTAAAGCAACTGCTAATCGCAAGATGGTGCCACTTCCGCTTTTCTGGCTTCCGTCAATTTCAAACAAACAGGCAAACCCCAAGTGGGTTTATGGTAAGTTTCAAATAATTAATAAGCGCCTTAAGTACTTTAAAGAGCCAAACGGGATGATGCAGATGAGCGCAGACAAAGAGAAATTAGATCAGCTTGAAGAAAAAATCGAAGAGTTACTCTCTGTGTTGAAAGATGTTTCAGAAGATCTGAAAACGGTTTCCGCAAGCCTGAAATCTCTGGCTGTTTCGCAGATAACTACCAAACCTACGGCTGCACCTGTCCCTAAATCGACCGTGTCGGCTCCTGCTCCTCGCCCAACACCACAAACGCCAACGGCAGCTCCAGCAGGATCGGCGAAAACTCAAAACATCGAAGACATCCGCATGCTATTCCCAGAAGACCTAGACAACATGCTCGCATTCGAAGACAAAGGCGACTACGTCATGATTAAACCCAAGCAGTTTTTAGGTTCAGAGAACTTCGCCAAAATCGCCTCCACCGTCCGCGGCATCGGCGGCGAATACATAAGCGCAGGCAGAGACAGTCACTTCCGCGTCTACAAGAAAAAAACCTAACCACTACTACTTCAGCTGTTTGCCAAGTTGGAACGCTTCATCCAGCGTTTTGGGCTGGTCTTTTACTTCTCCTTTTTCGGAGGCTGTTGCGAGAATCTTTCCTGCCAACTCCAAGCCAAGGTAATTGAAAGAAGAATCAAACATACCCACCAAATGTTTACAGGCCTCGGCTCCTTCTTCGGAGGGAACAACCAAAACGGCCCTTTTGCCCTTCAATTTACCCGACGCCGTATAAGGTCTAAGTCTATCAATCAAAAGCTTCATTTTAGCTGTCGGTCCATACCAGTAAAGCGGAGTCCCCAAGATGATGACATCTGCCTCGTCGAGCTTTGGGTAAAGAAGTTTCATCCCGTCCTTAAATACACACTTGTGGTCGCGTTTTTTGCATCCGCGACAGTCCACACACGGCGAAATG
This sequence comes from Candidatus Bathyarchaeota archaeon, assembly GCA_017883615.1. Classification (GTDB taxonomy): domain Archaea; phylum Thermoproteota; class Bathyarchaeia; order Bathyarchaeales; family Bathycorpusculaceae; genus JADGNF01. The sequence continues at coordinate 15,993 of JADGNF010000067.1, read as the reverse complement.
TCAAAGTCATAAAGAAATAATTTCTCTATTTCGTTTCCACTTGAGCCGGCGCCATACAGGACTGCACTGACCAACAAATCAGTGTTGCCGCCTTTCCGCGGACTCCCAACTAAACCCAGAACCTTCATATTTCCGTCCCAATCACATAAGGAGCCAAATTCAATTTAAACTAAACTCGCGCACTGAGACTACAAAATCGATTAATATCGGACTTTGAAATCCTTAAACTCGCCCAAAAACGGGTCCCACTTCAAATCGAACCCCGTGACCACCGCGTTTCTGGGTCCTTTCCTGCAGAACTCTACTATTGCTCCAACCTGTTCTTCGTCGCCTTCAAAAACCGCCTCAACTCTTCCATCGGCCAAATTACGTATCCAGCCAGTCACGCCTAAACGCACAGCTCTCTCTATCGTTCTGGCACGAAAAAAGACGCCCTGAACTTTGCCGCTTATGTAAATGTGAGCTCTGACCTTCATGGGTTCACCTTATGAGTTTGCACGGAAAAATGTGGCCTGGGTTCTTAAAGGTTTTCAAAAGAAAAGGGAGGCGTTACCAAACGTGTTTAATGTTTTCACCTACGGTGTGGAGGAACATGGTTGCGGACGGAGCGCCAAGCCACTTGAACTTGCCAGTCAACTCCTTAACTACCTGCTCATAGTTTTTGGATTTGTCTAGGCTATCAAGGTATTTCTGGAAAGAGCCGCATTGTTTCTGGATTTGCTGAAATTCGCGGGAGTTGAGGATAATTGCCTGCAGTTTTCCTCGGTTCCGAATGATTCCTTCGTCCTTCATGAGTCGTTCCAAATCGGCATCGCCAAAACGGGCGACTTTGTTAATTTTGAAGTTTGAGAAAGCTTTCCTTGTTGTAGACCATTTCTTGTCGATTACGCTCCAGTTTAAGCCAGCTTGGAAAATTATTCGGCACATATTCTCAAAATATGCCTCATCGTTTTCCGGACGCTTGCCCTCAGTGTACCACCATTGGGGCGGTTGCCAATTCTCTTCTAGCACAAAATTCGGCTCCCTTACTTCCACTCCCAAACGACAACGTCAAATTCCATCCACTGAGCGTCTCCTTCTTGAGTTGTCAAAGCAACAGCCGTATTCATCCATTGAAGTTTCGGAGACAAAGTCATGAAACTCCATATACCTATGCCTTTGCCTTTGCCCATTTCTGGTTTACCGTAGCCGGTGCCTTTGATGACTGCCATGTCTCCTGTCATTGTCGTGAATAATCCAGTGCCTACTGTTCCGCCTCCGCCTGTCGGAGAAATCACAGTATTTCCTGTGAACATAACTTGCCCGTCAACGCCTGCGGCTTTGCCCGTTCCTTTAAGCTGTGCTATCCAAGTGTATTCAAGTTTCACACCATCAGCGTCAGCACCTTTAATTGCCATACCCATCGTCTTTGCTTTGCCTTCCCAAAGTTTCTCGCCAATTGCCATTTCTTTCGCCTCGAAAAACGAGTCTCAGCTAACAATTTAAGGCAATGTGACTGCGCAAACACAACAACGCCCCGTTCTTATTCATTTTAACTGGCCTCTCCCACAAGTATATCAAATTCGTTCAAACACTCGCCTTAAAAGGCCTAAACAGCAAACAACTGCAGGTGAACCAAACATGTACAAAAACGACTCGGGCAAACTTACAGTCTATGCTTCCGCGCCAAACCAGCGGCTTCAATCAGTAAAAATCGCAACGGAGAAAACCGCTAAACAACTAAACCTCAGTTTCGAAATGGTTAAACAAAAACAAGTTTCCGCGCCGATCTACGTTTACTACGAGTGCGGCGATGAGGAGCCAATTCCGATTTACTGTGATGAAGGCAAGACAGATGACTTAGCGGAGATTGCATCAAAAATAAAGAATATGATGTTTGTATTGTCTTTTCATCCTCGTCACGCTGCGTTGAAGCAAGCGCGAATGGCGTTATCTACACTTTCGTAAATTGAATGCCTTGGTTTGTCAATTTGACTTCGTAGACCTGGTTTACGTCAAATGTTATGCCTAAGCTGTCATATTCGCTTTCAGTGAGGAACAGCAGGATTTTTGGAACTGCGATTTGTTGTCTTTGGGGGAACATAGGCATCTGTTGCTGAATTGCTGAGAGTACGTCTTGGACCATTTTTGCTTCATCAGTCGGTGGGCGCATGACGCCGTAATTGCCCATTTCTCTTTCTTCAACGAGTTCTATTCGTTTGCCCAGGTTGCCGTCTACGTCGCGGATCGATTCAATCTTGTTAACTCTAACTCGGAACATAATTTCACGCTCTTTGGAATAGTTTGTCGTTCCAAGATTTAACTATACCTTTCCAAAAAATAACTCTGCGACTCGACTGCCAGCAATCAGTTGGGTGAAATTTTATATATGTGCCACATATATATGTGGCTAACATGAGGGATGATGATGAAACTTGTAACTGTACTCTTACCAGAAGCATACCTTGAAGGGCTTGACGAACTCGTCAGGGCAAACATGTACCCCAGCCGAAGCAGCGTCATACGCTCCGCCGTACGCGACCTACTTAAAAAAGAGCTTTGGGAAAACAAACGCGGCAGATAAACCGCTTCATCATTTCTTATTTCTCGTTTTTGATTTTCGCGAGTTCCGCTTTTTGTCGAAGAGATTCAGCTTCTACAGCAGGATCTTCCGACTGAACGATTTCGCGCCCCACAATGAGGTACCTTGCACCCGCTTTAAGGGCGGTCTCTACTCCGCCACCCTGCGCGCCAACGCCCGGAGCGTAAATCGGCACTTCTTCGCCTAAAACCATGCGAATTTCCTTAATTTTGTCAGGAACCGTTGCGCCCACAACCACGCCATCCGCGTTCCACCTGCCCGCTTTCCGAGCAAACGATAGGTACTGCTTGGATTCCGCTCCTGTTTCAGGGTCGCGCACGCTTTGTCCGTAGCCTTCCACGGCTCCTTTGTGGCTCATGTACGCCAGCAGAATAACTCCACGTTGCCGTCTTTTCGCAACTTCGAAAATGGGTTTCATGCCTTCTTCCCAGCCCACAAACGGGTTCGCGATTAGGGCGTCAAACCCCGCATCAAAGTAGTATTCGGCGATAACAGTGTTGGTGTTTCCGATGTCGTTGACCTTGGAGTCCATAATGGCAAGCAAACCTTTTTCATGTGTCGAATCGACGAGGGTTTGGACTCCGCCAAAAGTGCCAAGCGGCAAAACAAGGTGGTGGTTGATTTTCACCGCACACACATATGGGCTAACCGTGTCGAGCATTTCAACGGCTCTGTCCAAGAGGGATTGGCGGTTTTGGGGATTCTGGTAGGGAAAGTCCAACGCGAGTATAATGCTGGACTTTTTGGCTTGTGATGTTTCTTCTATTTTCTGCTTAAACGACACGCGTGTGCACCGCTTGAGTGTTGACCCGTTTGCCTATAACTTTTGCTGTTTCCCCAGTTCGGCAATTAATTCCTGTAGGCTTTTTTGGAAAGCGGTAAAGTTTTATACATCATCCCATGTGTGGATGCACGAGGCTCCTGTGTGTCTGTTTCGCCAAGCATCCGAGAAGTTTTAGCCCGCCGAATCGCAGGGGAAATCATTTTCAGCAGCAGACCAGGTTCCACCATGAAAAAGTGGCGGGAACTCTTCGCCGTCAGCCAGATGGGTCTGAGCGAAAAAATGCTTTTGAGCAGCAGCACAGTCATTAGCGATTACGAAAGCGGCAGGCGCAAGAGCCCTGGAGCAAAATTTATTCGCCGATTTGTTTGGGCTCTTCTCACAATCGACGAGGAGAAGGGTAGTCGTTTCATAAGAGAATTCGCTAAACTAACAAGTTCCCCCACAATGGCAATTGTTGACCTGCGCGAATTTCCTATTCCAGTTCGGGTTGAGTACCTGTGCAGGGCAATCAACGGCGAAGTGTTGGGAGAACCAGAGAAATCAGTCAGAGAAGTCAACGGCTACACGGTTGTCGACGCCCGAAAAGCGGTGGAGGCTCTAAGCGGATTGGAGTACGCGCAACTATTCGGTGCCACAACCGAACGGGCACTAGTATTCACGAACGTAGAAAACCCCGCGTTGGCAATGATGATTGTGCGGGTTAGTCATCTCAAACCACGAGTCGTCGTTTTCCACAGGGTGAAGCCCGACGAAGACGCCATCAAATTGGCACAATATGAGCAAATCCCCATCATCTACTCTGCAGCACCAAGCGTCGAGCTGCTAGTAAAGTCGCTAAGAAAACTGTACCGAATTGCGCTGAGGATTAAGCTGGGCAGACGCGTGAAGCCACCGCCAAAAATAAGCGCCTAAACATTTCCGGTTTGGCCAGCTTTGACATCTAATCAATTGTCGCATTCCTATCTTTCTAAGTCTACAAGAGGACACCTAAAATCAACTTTAATCAACAACGCATAAAACTGGAACATCTGACTCCCAACATTCATTGAGAGTATTTATAGAGGGGGTATAGGCGAAAAATCGCACATCAGAGCAACTACATAGACAAAGGATAAAGCAAGCTCTAAGCGATAGTTTCTTTGAGCCCCATGCAACATAAAGAGGCAAATTCTGTTTTCGATTTGCTCGCTAAACCTGTCCAGAAAGCTTTAGCTCAAGCAGGATTTACCAAACCAACCTTGCCCCAGACTTTGGCTTTTACACCTGTTTTGGACGGAAAAAACGTGCTTTTGATTGCTCCAACTGGAACTGGCAAAACAGAAGCCGTTCTCCTTCCAGTGTTTTCCAGAATAATGAAGCGGAGAAGCACCGAACCCAACGGGATCCAAGTAATCTACATTACCCCTTTGCGTGCGCTAAACCGGGACATGCTTAAGCGGTTGACTTTTTGGAGTGAGCAGCTTAAGATTTCGGTTGAGGTTCGGCATGGCGATACGGAAATGAAGATACGCCGCAAGCAAGCCCGTCAACCACCACAGATGTTGGTCACAACGCCCGAAACTTTGCAAGCGATTCTTTCCGGTTCTCAAATGCGTAGGCACCTCAAAACGGTTGAAACTGTCATCGTTGACGAGGTGCATAATTTGGCTGAGTCTAAGCGTGGTGTGCAGTTGACTTTGGCTTTGGAAAGGCTCTTTGAAGTTACAGAGCGTGAATTTCAGCGTATTGGGTTGTCGGCAACAGTTGGCAACCCGGCAGAAGTTGCGAAATTTATCGCCGGAACTGACCGAGAAATCGATGTTGTGCACGCTTTTCTCGCCAAAAACTACCGATACAAAGTCGAATTCCTCGTTCCGGGCGAGAAAGATTTCGAGTTGGCGGGGAAACTGGAAACCTCTCCTGAGGCAGCTGCCAGAATCCGCAGGCTCACCGAGCTGATCGATTCACACAAGTCAACGTTGGTTTTCGTGAACAGCAGAACCATGGCTGAAATGCTAGGTCATAGGTTCAGTCAACTTAACCGCGCAGATGTTGCTGTTCACCATGGCTCGTTGAGCAGGGAAGAACGCATTTCAGTCGAGGACAGCTTCAAAGCAGGAACACTCAAAGCAATCATCGCCACCAGCACGCTAGAGCTTGGCATAGATATTGGCAACGTCGATTTGGTGATCCAGTACATGTCGCCAAGACAAGTTAGCAGCCTCATCCAACGAGTCGGCAGAAGCGGACACACCGTAGAGCGGCTTTCGGAAGGAATAATCCTCACAGTTTACCCAGACGACACATTGGAATCTGTGGCAGCAATCGAAAAAGCTCAAGAAAACCACATCGAACCAGTCCTTTTCCACGAAAACGCGCTGGACGTTTTGGCGCATCAAATTGCCGGCATCTTGATGGACAAAGAAACAATCCGTCTCACAGAAATAGCCGAAATCATCCACCGAGCTTACCCTTACCGAAACCTCAAAGAAAACCAGCTCCAAGAAGTGGTAGATTTTTTAGCCAGCCTCAACAAAATACGCCTAGACCCAGAAGGCAAAGTTTTGAGCAAAACCGGACGAACCCGAGAATACTACTACAGCAACCTAAGCATGATTCCCGACGAAAGACGCTACCCTGTCGTAAACGTGCTCAGCGACCGCAAAATTGGCACTCTTGGCGACGAATTCATGGCGCTTCACGCCCGAGTTGGCTTGAATTTCATTATGCGGGGAAAAGTATGGCGTATTGTCCAAATTGAGGAAGAATCAGGCACAGTTCACGTTGTTCCAACGGAAGATCCATTTGCGGCGATTCCTGGCTGGGATGGAGAAATTCTGCCTGTGTCGTTCGATTTGGCGCAGCAAACGGGTTTGGAACGCGAAAAAATCGGCGCACTTACCAAACAGGGCAAAAGCCCTGAACAGGTTGCAGAAGAGCTTTCGGCGGAGTTCAAAACTGACAAAACAACATTGCTGGAAACTGCCCGAGAAATCAGCGAACACCTCAAAGAAGGAGCGCCGCTACCGACGCAAAACCGCATCCTGCTCGAAGCATAAGGTACCTTGTGGTGCATGCGTGTTTTGGAGAGGTAGTGAACAAGACTTTGGGCGGAATCTTCGACTCTGTGCTTTCAGGGCGCGAAATCATCACGGGTTGGTGGACAGATGGCTACCGAATCCTTCTGGAGATGCCGCGCAAACTTTCAAGGATGGAAGTTGACGAAATGCCACAAGTCCTTTTCCATTTGACTGATGAAGAGGTGGATGCTGCGTTTCAACGGTACGTGAAAGCCAAGTTTCCGTTTGCGTCCAAGATGAAAGCCGTGGCAGAACGGTTCGGTGCCTTACCAAGGGGAAAAACCATGAGTCATGAGCGTCAAGCACGGCTGCGAGCCTCGTTTGAGGATACGCCAATTTATGAGGAAACCCTACGAGAAGGTATGCTGGAAAAAGTCGACTTAGCCAAAACCAAACAGATCATGCATGAAGTGCAAGCTGGTAAAATCCAAGTCAGCACGCTGATTCGAACCGAAAAGCCAACTCCTTTAGCTTACCACATTTTGACCCAGTACGCTGACATCAGCGAGTTGATGGCTCCAGAGCGCGTGATTTTGAGTAATATCGACAAAATGAAAAACAGCATCGAAGCTCGAAACGCAACGTTGCTGTGCATGAATTGCGGAAGGTGGACAACTCAGGTTCACGTAAAGGATTTGCTCGATGAACCGCATTGCGAAAACTGCAAATCACGACTGCTAACCCTATTGTACTTCACGCAAGATGTGGAGAAGCTGAAGCTGGATCTGAAGAAGCGCAAGGAAGCCGAGGAACTTAGCCCAGACGAACTTAAGGAGTTGACGGTGGCTAGACGCAAGGCAGATTTGATTTTGAGCTACGGCAAACAAGCTGTCCGCGCTTTAGAAGTCAAAGGTGTCGGTCCGGAAACGGCTTCGCGGATTCTGGGCAAGATGCATCCCAAAGAGGATGATTTCTACATGGACCTGTTGAAGGCGAAAATTCAGTATCTGCGCACGCGCGAGTTTTGGGAAGGGAAAGAAAAACAGCGATAGCTGCATTTGCTTGTTAATTTTAATAGCAACTTCATACAGTTTTCTTCAGTTGTGGGCTTCGTGGAAAACCAAAAAAAACATCAAACTCTCAAGCCAAAACTGGGTTTCTGGAGTGCTACAGCAATTAGCGTTGGCGCAACAATCGGCGCAGGAATTTTCGTTGTCATAGGCATCGTTGCCGGCTTGGCAGGTTCTGCGTTAGTGGTTTCCATGGTTTTAGCTGGCGTAATCGCCCTGTTCACAGCTTTGAGTTTCGCAGAGTTGACTGCGTGGAATCCCGTAGAAGGTAGCGTTTACCAGTACACGCGGATACTGGTTTCGCCGTTTGCAGGATTCTTGACGGGCTGGATGTGGATGGTTTCTAACACGTTTGGTGGAGCAACGGTGGCGCTTGGGTTCTCGTATTATCTGGGTGTTGCGTTTCCGGGGTTGCCGCAAAATCTGGTTGCCGCAGCGATTTGCTTGGGGTTTACAGCGCTTAACTTTGTGGGAATCAGACAATCTGCATGGTTAAACAACGTGCTGGTCGCGGTCAACGTTGCAGTGTTGATTTTCTTCGTGGTTTTTGGCGGTTTGCACTTTAGGGGGTCGAATTTTCTGCCCTTTTCGCCGTTGAGCAGCGGAGTGTTTTATGGTGCCTTCTTCATTTTCTTTGCTTACGGCGGCTTCGCTAGGGTTGCAGTTATTGCAGAAGAAGTCAAGGATGCTAAACGGACGGTTCCGAAAGCGATTATTTCTTCTATAGCAATTTCGATGACGATTTATGTTTTGGTGGGCGTAGTTGCTGTTGGGCTTGTTGGCGCTGGGGTTTTGGGTTCTTCGAATTCTCCGTTGGCTTCCGCCGCTGGCGCAACAGGAAGTTCGTTGGCTGTACAGATCATTTCCGTTGGAGGTTTAGTGTCTACAGCTGGGGTTCTGTTGACTTCAGTATTGGGAGTTTCCCGAGTCGCTTACTCTATGGCAAGAGAAAGTGACATGCCAAGCGTTATGTGCAAAATTCACAGCAAGTTCGGAACACCATATTACTCAATTTGGATTGTGGGCGGAATGATGGCGTTGATGGCGCTCTTCGTAGATTTGCCTCGAGTTGCAGCGGTCAGCACCTTTTCCCTATTGTTCTACTATACTTTCGCTAATGTTTGCGCGTTGCGGCTAAAGATAGAAAACAGGCTTTATCCAAAGGTTTTGCCGCTGGTAGGTTTAGCGTTGTGTTTGGCGCTGTTGGCGGTTGTGGTTTTTGCGAGTTTGCAGGCTTTGGTAATCGGCATCGCATGCTTAGCGGTTGGTGCTGCAGTGTACGCAATTAAGTCACGTTTTAAACCTAAAACCTGTAAAGCGGAGCCAGAAACGCTTCAGGACCAAAAGGTGCTCGACTGACCTGTTGCGATTTTTCTTCTATACCCCCCTTATTTAAAGGCAGGAAAGAATGGAATTCAATCGGCTTTCGAAAGTTACCTGGTTAATTTTTTAGCTTTTAATGCATGGAAAATTAGGATAACTAGGCATCTTTCGTTAATTACCCTGCCTTTTCCACTCAAAAACACCCTATCACGGACAAATTTTTTTGGGGCTTGATCCTCTTATTTTTTGGTTATGGCTATTAACCATTTGATTTTTTCTAAACTGTACTTTTCAAGTAACGGATCCATAAAGTTAGGTACTAAATCGTCGTTGATTTCGCCTAGAACCACTGCGTCTCCTGCACGATAAACTAAGGCAACGTTGGTGAGGTCCTTTGAATCTTCATACTTGCCTCTAATTTGCCAGTATTCTTCTTCGCCTTTGCCTTTCTCCAGAATCCAACTGTATTTGCCTTTTGGGTGGGCATCTTCGAAAACGTTATGGATGCATACTGCGTCGCCGACGATTTTAGGGTCGTCGGAAGTTTTGACGTAAAACCAAATAGTCATAAGTTCTCCCTAATTACACTAACTCAAAGAGCCTTTATTTGCTTTTAGTTTTCAAACGCAGAATGTTATGGGCAGTGTCAGTCAAGTTGTTTGGTGTTCTTGATGGGAGTGGTGATTTATCCAATAAGGCTTGACAAAAAGACCACGAAGAATGACCCTAACTTCTCATGAGGCGCCTTTTGCCAATGCGGTGGATATCTTAAAGAAGCCCCCACGTATCGGCATCATCTCTCTTTCGCTATAAGCGTGGAGAAAATTCTCTAGTTTGTATAGGAACCCAAATTAGTTCCCTGCATTGTCTTTTAGCTTGGACTATGAAGATATCGAGGTACGCAGAAGTCGAAGGCGGGGATTAATTAAGCTGGAGACTGATGAATGCTTTTTCCGCTACTGAGTCCACTTAAAACCAATCAGATGTCAACAATTTCCAGAGCAGTTCGCGAGAAGACAATCAATAAATCAAAAGAAGGAATAAATTAGGGATTTTTTAAAAAGAAAGAGAGATGGGCTTTCTTTCTAACGGTTTCGGTTACCTGTCATGTAAGCCCATGCACCAACAAGTGCAACGGTCAAGCATGCGCCGGCTACTCCTGAGATCATGAAGCTTGTGGCTGCTCCAAGCATTGGCAAAACAGATATCATCCAGGGGATAAAGTAAGTTGCTGCAAGCTGCGCGATGACGCCTGCCATGAAGCCCAAGACCGCAATAATTCCGAATATTCTTACTCTGTCATTCATTAGTTTTCACCTTTGTACAGCAATTAGACTAGGCATCTCTTTAGTCTAACTAACACGTTTATGTCTAATACCTCCGTACGTTGCATCCAGCCTTTAACCTTACAGTTAAAGCTACAAACCCGTTTCCGACGGACGTATAGCCGTACATATATACGCCCATATTGAAATCATGTTAACAACGTATAAGATTATTCTACGCATCTCACAGTGTCGGAGGAATAATAATGTCCGAAAGGTTCGCTAAAAAATGGGAAAGTAAACGGGAAGACACACCCTTCAGCAATCGCATAAAAGACGCCGTTAAGCCACCAGGCCCACTAAAGCCACGACTTGACTTCGCAGTCAGACGCATAGAGCTCCAAGTACAGAAGCTCGACCAAGCAACAGACAGATTCAGCCAAAGAGACAAAGCAATTTTCGCCAGAATCGTTGATGCATACTCCAAACACGACACCGCACGCGCAAACGTCTTTGCCAACGAATTAGCCGAAGTCCGCAAAATGTCCAAACTAATCATGAACGCAAAGCTCGCTCTCGAACAAATCACGTTAAGATTACGAACAGTATCAGAACTAGGCGACGTGGTCTCCACTCTGGGTCCAGCAGTGGGCGTACTACGATCAGTAAGGACAGGATTAGTCAGCGTATTCCCAGAAGCGGAAAATGAACTCGGCGAAATCGGCAACATGCTAAGCGGAATAATGATTGAAGCAGGCCAAGGCTCCGGAATGACTCTCAACTTCGACACCGTCAACGAAGATGCATCCAACATACTCAACGAAGCAGCAACAGTTGCAGAGCAAAAGATTAAAGACAAATTCCCAGATCTGCCACCAGGAATGCCCGCTACCCCATCAACGCAATCAGAGAAATCAACACAAGGATTCTAAGGAGTGTAAAAAATGTCCCAAACACTCTCCAATCTTTTTCTTTCTATTGGTAAACCAGTGAAAGACGAGTACGGGCGATCAGTCGGAAAAATAGTTTGTTTCGCCACTTCTCCGAGTGGAAAATTTGAAGCCGCATTTATTGAACAAAGCGATGGAAGATTCACAAAGCAGCCCATGGAGTACCTCATATTCAATGGTGCTGACGTCACACATTTGTCAAAAACTAAATCTCGGGCCGCAGTTTTCTACGATCAAATTCCGTTTATATGGCGCAAGGACAAAGCCCTTAAAGACTTAGTCGACAAAAAGAAAATCGCTCAGATTCTCTATCAGGAGCTACACAATAGTTTCACGACGGTCTTAAGCCAACTTCGCAAAGATGCCCAAATTCTCCTTGATGAAGCAATTCAGGGAATCACACGATGCGAAGAAGAATTAACCACATTAAGCTACAGTGTCCTCTACTTGGAACTCGAGCACGAAATCGGCAAAATTAGCGATCAAGCCTACCAAGCATCCTTTGGAACACTGCAAGAAACCATCCGACGCACAACCGCAGAGAAAACCGACATGGAAAGCGTTAAGACTAAGCTCTCCAACATTCTTCTCGGCGACACTCCCGTAGTAGCAGAGCCAAAGTTGCCAGAGCAGAAGTCAAAGGTTTTCGCGGAAACCGCTGAATCGTCTGATCTTCCAGAACCCCCTGTTGTAGTTTACGTGAAAGAAGTAGGAAAAGCTGGAATCTAAACCAGAAAACAGATGGAACAATAGCTTGGTGCGGAGGGAACTAAAATGAAAGTTATATCCACCCTCCAAGCTCCTCCACCCGTTAAAGAACTCGCAACTAAATCGATTTATACGCTTAAAGCCCAGCAGAACAAGCTGGAACAGGCAAGCTTTCGCCTAAGAGAACGTGACAAAATTCTTTTTGAAACCTGCATGAGTGCCCTAAGAAAGAACAACAGAGAGCGCGCCGCAGTTTGTGCTAACGAACTAGCTGAAGTTCGCAAACTTCTCAAGTTCCTTTACAATGTTCAGTTGGCTATTGAACGAGTTGTCCTTAGACTTGAAACAATTAGGGAGCTAAGCGATATAGTTCTGGATTTGAAGCCTGCGTTGAAGCTGTTGTCGGGTGTGTCCCAGGAGCTTTTCCAGGTCCTACCAGATGTCTCTGCGGAACTTAACAGTGTTCAGAGCACAATTAGCGAGACGCTTTACGCTACTAAAGTTACCGCTGACGCGGATTCGACGATCCAGGTGGGAACGAAAACTCAGGGCGGAGAAGAAATTCTTAAAGAAGTCTCCAATTTCCTTGAGCAGAAAATTGCTGAAACTCTGCCTGAACCCCCGGCTACGGCTCCTAAGGCTGAGGTGAGGCAGAAAGCGGCTCCTGTTCGGGAGCTTGTTGCTTTGGGTGCTTCTAGTTCCGAGGTTGTAGGGCACAAATCCAGAGAAGAACCTGGACGGGTTCATGCTGAAACGGTTTTCTCTTACAAGAAGCAGGAGATTAAAGAAATCTCTTTAACTGTTCAAAAGCCCTCGATTGAGGAAATGTTATTGGAATATGTGCGGAAGAGTAATGGTGAAATAGACCTTACACGTTGTTCCAGTGAACTTAAAACGTCAAACCAAGAAATTGAACATGCCCTTGAAAGCTTAGGCAGCAAGGGAAAAATAAAAATTGAGCTAAAATCGCCTGAATAATACATAGAGAGGGGAAAAACATGAGTGCTTCACAAGAACTTGAAAGAGCGGCAACAGCCTACGCATTAGACGCTGTAAAAATGGATAAGCAAGGCAACAAAGGCCGAGCGATAACTCTGTACCAGAAAGCTATCGAAAGCCTGCTGCAGCTTGTTCAACTTTACCCAGAATATGGATTAAATAAAGTCTATGTGCAAAGGGCAATTGCTTACCAAGAACGAATTAAAGCCTTGCAGGGGTCCGTTTCGCCTCAGGATGTCCGAAACGAAATGGAGCGGGAAGCTGAGCACGAAGGCGGCGTTGAGAAAGCTACACCTGAAGGAAAAGATGAGGGCTCAGAACTCATAATCACCGAGAAACCCATGGTTAAATGGGACGAAGTCGTTGGCTTGGACACAGCTAAGAAAGCCGTTAAAGAAGCTATCGTCTATCCGGTTCAAAGACCTGATTTGTTCCCGTTGGGTTGGCCCAGAGGCATTCTGCTGTTTGGTCCACCTGGTTGCGGTAAAACTTTGCTGGCGGCTGCGGTTGCAACGGAAATCGACGCTAACTTCTACAGTATTGACGCTGCTTCTATCATGAGTAAATGGCTTGGGGAAGCTGAGCAGAACGTTTCTAAATTGTTCATTTCAGCGCGTAAATCCAGCAATGAAGGTAAGCCTGCAATCGTGTTCGTTGATGAATTGGATTCTTTGATGGGGACTCACTCAAACGAGGTTGGCGGTGAAATTCGGGTGAAGAATCAGTTCCTCAAGGAAATGGATGGCATCATGGATAAGGGCAAGGCGTTACACGTTTACGTTATCGGTGCGACGAACAAGCCTTGGGATTTGGATTGGGCTTTCATCCGCAGATTCCAGAAGCGTATTCTGGTTCCATTGCCGGATCATGGCACTCGACTAAACATGCTCAAGCACTATGTCGGCAACTTGCAGATTACTGAAGATGTGGATTTGCATGAGTTGGCTCGATTAAGTGAAGGCTTCTCAGGCAGTGATATTCGCGATGTTTGCCAATCTGCCCAGTTGTCGCTTATCGGCGAGTTTTTCGATTCAGGTAAAGCTTTGGATAAAGAAGCCAAACCGAGAGCCTTGACGATGGTGGATTTCAGAGCTATCTTTGACTCGAGAAAACCAAGCGTCTCAGTGGACATGCTTTCACTGTACAACCGGTGGTTCGAAGCCTTCAAGGCACTTTAGGAGCGTGTCAAAGGGGAGACAAACAAAAACAGAACAGGTTGGGTGGAATGGTTTGGGGAAATCACACTTTTTTGCACGCTCTCCCTTCTCCCCCAAATAAGTCTCCAAACCCCACAACCCAACAATCCTATTAGTTTTTTAGACCTTTATCCTAAAAGGGTTGTCTAGAATCGTTGGGTTCTCTTATTGTGTAACGAAGAGGACAATTTCAGGTTAAGCTTTCATTTCTTCTTTGAATATTTCCTCAAACATCTTCTTATCCACGTGCAGCTCTTCGGCTAGGCCTTTGACCATTTTGACGTAGATTCGGAAGAGGTTTTGCATGATTTCCGCTTTTTCTTCTTCGCTGATTTGCTCCTCGTCAGCCATAAGCAGGGCAAACCATTTGCCTAGGTCGGTTAGTTTGTAGGCTTTGACCCAGATGATTCTGCCTTCTTTCTCGTTTTTCTCCATGGCTTCGTCTAGGACTCGGAGTTTGGTGAGGGTTTTGAGGTTTTCGATTATGGTTTTGTTGCTGAAGTTGAGTTTGTTGACTAGGTCTTTTTGGTAGATGCTTTTGGCTACTCCTTGGTCTAAGCTGAATTTGAGAAGGTCAACTGCGGCTTTGGAGCCAAAGATGGCGCTGAGAACTTTGTTTTTTTCTTCGGATGGAAGAAAAACTACATAGGGATATAGTTCTGCTGTCAATTGTTGCCCTCATTACAGCCTTTGTTCCTGAAGCTTTTAAGAATTATGGAGCTTCCCGTTCCAAGAATTGTGGAACAGAAGTCTTGTTCTTTTTCTTGTCCTCTTTTCTTTAGGTTTGGATTCAGTTGGACTTGTTTTATCTCTTTAAGTTATTTGTGTGTTATTAGTAGTAGTGGGTTGTTTTGTGTTTTTGTTTTAACGGTTTTTTGGGTTGGTTTTTTGTTTTTGGGCTTGGATTGGTTGTAGGTTGTGTCTGTAGAGGGTTGTGGGTGTCTGGGAAAGTCTAAATTTTCCGGGTTTAATGGTTCAGGATATATGTGCAATAGCTTTTTTAATCCTCAACTTGTTTTCATATCGCGGTGCATTTAAACGGCTTCCACTTCAAATTGGGTCCCAAGCGACGGCGATACTTTCGTCACTAAAGAAGGCTTCATATTTAATACTCTGGGATATGAGCATCCTGAAGGGCGGGTTTTTGCTTTCCTAAAGTACATCCCTAGTGAGTTTATGGAGATGTTCCATGTGGAGATGCTGGAGCGGACTTGGCAGTTTGGGGACAAGAAGTTGTTTCGCGCCGAAAAGCTCTACACGGCCGCGAACTATCAGTCCTTCATTGAGACTTTTCGCAAGAACTTTCCCGATTACCTCTATCTCTGTCCGTTTCGCAACAAGGAACTCATAAGCGCTCCAATAAGAAACATTGACCAAGTTTTTGTTCCCAAAGATTGCCTCCAAGAACTTTTCAAGCTGAAGCAACTTGACCGCATACAGACCATGGCGCTGGAACTCATAGGGTTGCTTAGCAAAGAATCGGGCGTAATGCTTAATCACTTTGGCATGCATGGCTCCATTGCTTTGAACATGCACAGCGAAGAAAGCGACATAGATTTTGTCGTTTATGGGTCAGGTAATTTTCGGGTCGTGGAAGATACCATTGACCGTCTTGTTAGTGCGGGAACTCTCCGTTACATTTTTGGAAACAGGCTGGATCGAGCTCGCAAATTTAAGGGCAAATACAAAGACAAGATCTGGATGTTCACTGCTAGCAGGTTGCCAAACGAGGTCAGGGAAAAATACGGCGAGTACCGTTTCATTCCGATGTTTCCGCTTAAGTTCCAATGTGTTGTTGGTGATGACAGCGAAGCAATTTTCCGCCCAGCAATTTACAAGCTGAAAGATTACACGCCCTTGGACGAAAAATCCAAACTGCCTTCCGAACAAATACCTAACCAGATTTTGAGCAATATCGGCTGCTACCGAAACGTAGCTCGAAGCGGTGACAAAATTAAGGTCTCCGGCATGCTGGAAAAGATCGAGCCTGTTAAAACCGGCTTGGCCTCCTACCAGGTCGTGGTAGGAACCGCAACATCAGAGGAAGAACAGATATGGCCACTTTGAAACTTCGAGACCGCGACGGTATTATTACCAAGGAAGGCATAATCTTCCGCG
>JADGNF010000066.1 GCA_017883615.1 Candidatus Bathyarchaeota archaeon | reverse complement strand
CAAGCAAGCCCTTCCGATTGTGGAAGAAGACCGAAAACAAGCAGCAATTCCATACTAGACTCGCAATTAGCTTTAAAGAAAAAAAATTAGAAGAGGTGAAAAATAGAATGTTATCGAGAGATTGTAGTGGATGCGGCCAACAACGGCCATGCAAACAAAGATACAGCTTAGCAGTTAAAGGCGAGAAGGTTATGTGCCCAGATGGAACGGCGCACTTAGTGGATGGAGCTTGACCCAAATAGCCAAGAAACGGCGCTTTCAAGCAGGTTCAGAAATAGGCCTGGATAGGAATATGTTGTCCTATAAATAGGTGGCACCCCCATATTCACCTGAAGTTCAAGTCTCTTCGGGTTCAGGCAACCCGATACTTTTCAAGTCCCGCCCGATCCCCATCAAATCTTAAATTCATGAACTTAGATTTTGGAATCGCTATTTTGATAAATGACTAACAGCTATGTTTTAGAATAGTAAGCACTTGGCTGTGGGATTCCTTGGTCATAAAAACTTTGCTTTGTGGATGCGTCTACGAGGAAAACGAGTGGATGCTCGTCCGAGTGAAAGAATGTGAAAAGCATCACAGGCAGCGGACCCGAAAAAGAGAGTACCGTCCAAAAGCGGAGTGCAACCGAAACGACACTAAAGGCGAATAAAGCCGAGGTTCGTTTCACTTGCACCTTTTTGGTTAGTTTGCTTCTTCATCGTGGTAACGGTCTTCCGTGAAAGCAGGCGTGCAGATACAGTAGAAAATCAGGTCCGTTTTTCCAGTATTCGTTATTCTTTGGCTTATGCCCGCTGGAACGACGACTGTGTCTCCTTCTTCAACATCAGTTGGTTTCAGACTGCCGATTTGGACTTTGCCATTACCTTTTGTGATTATGTAAATTTCTTGTATGCCGTCGAGGTGGTGGGCTTTTGTGGTTACTCCCGGTTCGACTCTGGCACGCGCAATCGAAACTGCGCTGTCTCCAGCTGAAACCAATCCCCAGTTCTCATAGATGAAGCATCGTTCTGGAGTTAAGTACTCTTTGAAGGTGGTGGCTTTCACGACTTTGGGCTGCATGGTTTTTCATTGGGTTAGGTGGCTTATGTTTTTTCTGGCTTCAATTGGTTATTTTTCTGAGTTTTGTTCAGAATATTTATATCTTTTGTGAATGCATTGCGCTGAATAATACTGCTCTTCGCAGTTGGAAAATAACGACTTCACTCAGGCGACATTTATGGTTGAATACAAGTGGGTTGCCCTTTCAAACACCACTCTGGGCATTCTGATGGCTTCAATAGATGGCACCATCGTTCTCATCGCTTTACCGAGCATTTTCAGAGGCATAGGCATCAACCCATTCACAAGCTTCCAATACCTACTCTGGATAATGTTCGGCTACAGCATAGTAACCGCTACCCTACTGGTCACTTTCGGCAGAATCAGCGACATGTTCGGCAGAGTCCGCCTATACAACCTAGGTTTTGCAATATTCACTGTCGGTTCAATTCTGCTGTTTCTAACTCCAAATCAAGGCGACTTGGGCGCAATTGAGCTTATAGCTTTCCGTATAGTGCAGGGTGTAGGTGCGGCGTTTCTTTTCGCCAACAGCGGCGCCATAATAACCGATGCGTTTCCCGCAAACGAACGGGGAAAAGCTTTAGGCATAAACCAAGTTGCTTTCCTCGCAGGTTCCCTGATTGGGTTGGTTTTGGGGGGAGTTTTGGCAATTTACGATTGGCGACTTGTCTTCCTCGTTAGTGTTCCAGTGGGCGTTGTGGGAACAGTTTGGTCTTACTGGAAACTCAAAGAGAAGGGAACCATCAATCGGAATCAGAAAATGGATTACTGGGGCAACATCACATTCGGTGCAGGCTTAACTCTGGTTCTGGTAGGCATAACTTACGGTTTAGTACCTTACGGGACAGCTTCCATGGGTTGGGGCAGCCCATGGGTCATCACAGCACTCGCATCAGGAGCCGCCCTACTAACAGCATTCCCATTTATTGAACGCAAAGTCCCTGATCCCCTTTTCCGACTGGACCTATTCAAAATCCGTGTCTTTAGCATGGGCAACTTCGCGGGGTTCCTAGGTGCCTTGGCACGAGGCGGCATAATGATAATGCTAATCGTCCTACTGCAAGGCATTTGGTTACCACTCCATGGTTACAGCTTCGAAGATACGCCATTTTGGGCAGGAATCTTCATGATACCAATGTCACTTGGTGTCGCACTCACTGGCCCAATCAGCGGGTGGCTAAGCGACAAACACGGCGCAAGAATCCTTGCAACGGCAGGTATGTTCATCACAGGAGTCGCTTTCTTGGCGTTCGCACTTTTACCAGTCAATTTTGACTACTTGCCATTTGCGGTGATTCTTTTCGTGATGGGCATCGGGAACGGCATCTTTTTCGCTCCAAACATGGCATCCATCATGAATTCAGTTCCCCCTGAACACCGAGGCGCCGCGTCAGGCATGCGCGCCACGCTACAGAACTGCGGCCAAACCATCAGCCAAGGAATATTCTTCGCCATAATAATCATCTCACTAAGCGCAACTCTGCCAGGAGCATTGTCATCCGCAGTCGTGAGCGCTGGCGCCCCCGCACAAGTAGGGCAGGTTTTCGCAGCTACGCCCGCTTCCGGAGCGCTGTTCGGCGCGTTCCTTGGTTACAACCCAGTCGGAACTATGCTTTTGGGGCTCCCTCACGCGCTTGTAGCTTCTATTCCTTCAACGACGTTATCTTACATCACGGGTAACGTGTTTTTCCCAACAGCTATCTCATCGCCGTTCATGGTCGCATTACGCGAAGCATTCTACATCGGCGCCGTCATGTGCTTTATAGCCGCGATTTGCTCCGCGTTAAGGGGAAAAAAATACATCAACGGGGAAGCCCAAATTGAAAAGAAAAACCTGAAACATTAGCACACAAAACTTAGCAAAAGCTTCCAAAGCAAAAAACGACACGTTTTTATCGTTAGCCCTTTTCTTTTAGCCTATGCCGTCCGTTAAAGACATTATGACCAAAAATGTCGTCACCGTGGGCGCAAATCAGACGGTTTCTGAAGCCGCGGAAATAATGGCTTTGAAGGGAATTGGTTGCCTCATTATACTTCAAGGGGAAACCCCGATAGGCATAGTCACGGAAAGAGACATCGTACGTCGCATTGTAGCCAAAAAGCTGCCTTACGAGACAAGAATTGACGAGATAATGACCAAGGAGCTTGTCACTGTGGACCCAGATATGTCTCTTAGAGATGCAGCCCGACTGATGTCAGCCCGCAAAATCCGCAGATTGCCCGTTGTCAAGCAGCACAAGCTAGTGGGAATTGTGGTGGCTTCAGATTTTGTCCGTAATCTGGGAAAAAGAACCGTTGGTGAAGAAATATTGGACGCAATGGGTCGCTACCCCGCCGGTCAAATGTCTCTTTAGCTACAATTAAAAGTCAGGGAAAAGAAAGGTGATAGAAGCCTTCTCCTTTGCTTCTCTACAAACAGTATGTCTGCTTTCGCTTATTAAATGGTGGTGCGATTTGCGGTATATGTCGGGATCCGCAGTATTTGCCCAAATTCTCTTAGTTACCTTCTTTCTGATTTGGGTGATCCGTACTATCGAAAGCAGACCTTGGGGCCAATATGGTCTTGGCAAATTAATGATACTATTCGACTATTTGGCAAATAGATAGTTTTCTTCGCCGCTCTTGTTAAATTTCGGAATGGTTATGTTGAATTTTGCTCCTTTACCTGGTTCTCCTTCTTCCGATATGGTCCAGCCATAGACTTCAACCATCTTTCTAATCAGGAACAAACCCAGACCCGTACTTTTTCCTGTGGAGAAGCCCTCGTGGAAAAGTTTTGGCTTGTTGTCCTGAGGTATTCCGACTCCATCGTCCTCGTAGAACAGCTTCAACATATCACCCTCTTTAGTAAAGTGAAGTCGAATCTGGGTGACCTTTTTTCCATGCTTTAGCGAGTTATCGAGGAAGTTGTAGAAGAGTTGATTGAGCAGTGAGTCAGCCATAACCTCTAAACCTTGGCAATCATTAACGATTCTTACAGTGCCCATTCTTGGCAAAAGCATCGCAGCTTGATTGAAGCATTGTGCAACATCTGTTTTTGTGGGTTTTTCTACTCCACTTTTCTCGTAGAAACGGCTAAACTCAAACATCTTGTCCGCTTGGTCAAGTGCAGAATCGATGCCTTCAATGTAATTTTATTCCTTCTTCTTAATTTACTCATTATTTGGTCAGTTGAGCGATTACTGGCACACCCGCTGAATTAGGAATGTAAGACTGTCCGAATCAAGTTGCAGAGATTTAGAACGTGAAATATGAAACGCCAACATACAGGATTCACTGGGACATTGAAACCTTAAATAGTTTCCAAAGGCAATCAGAATCAGAGCGTTTAAGCATGATTTCTCAACTAATCGTTATGAAACCCGTGGGGTATGTGAGAACCCAAGCCCTCGGGGACGAAGTAAAAGATAGAAACCGAACTTCAGAAATCATAGTTCAGCCAGAAATGGCGGCAGCTTTAAATGGCATCTGTGAATTTAGCCACTTGTACGTGATTTTTTGGCTGCATGAAATCTCAGAAGAAGAACGCCTGACAAAAAAGGTGCATCCGCGAGGCAGAAGTGACTTGCCGCTTGTGGGCGTATTTGCAGTCAGAACAAATCAAAGACCTAACCCAATCGGCTTAACGGTAGTTGAACTTCTAAAAGTTGAAGGCAACGTCTTGATGGTTCGCGGACTAGATGCGTTCGACGGCACTCCCGTTTTGGACATTAAGCCCTACGACCCGTGGGACATAGTAAAGGAACCTAAGGTTCCGCATTGGTGGCGAAAGTTGGAAGAAGAGAAAAACCAGAAGAAACAAACTGAACCTTAAAGAGGATATTTTGCCTCGATGGCTTTAGATATTGCCACTCTGAGGTCTTCCCCTTTAAGCTCGGTTTTCTTTATTTTGCCAAATTCATCAGCCAGCGATGCGTCGCCCAGTGCGCTTCTGAACCAGTTTTCGAAATCGCCTCTCCACAGATGAAACTCCAAAGACGCAACGTTAACCTTTTGTGCCTCGTCATGGAATTCTTTTATCGACCCCGCTGAGATGCAGGTGGGTTGACCCACTGCAAGGTAAAACTCGAACCTCAAATTCGTAGGCAAGGGCGCAACGGCTTTGAGCGCCTCTTTTCCCTTCGGCGTGATGGTTAGGCCGGCTCCGACCTTTTTGAGGAAGCCGTCTTTGGCGAGCGCTTGCATGTCTTGCGCGATTTGGTTTGATGTTAAGCCGGTTTTCTTGGCGAATTCATTCATGTCCACGTGCCCTGTCATTTCGTTCATGAACTTTAGGATTTTCATTTGTTCTTCAATCAAAAGGATTCCTCGATTTACTGTAGTTTGTGGGCGACTTAAAAGGGTTGATGCTGCCAAAGCAGCCTATAGAAAGCTCAGAATATTATCAACGAATTTGCAAGTTTGGGATTCATGTTTGGTGCCTAATATTCAATCTATGCAAAAAAGAGGAAGGGGGGTAGGTCCGCGGGGGCTTTTAGGCGAAAAAAGGTAGGGGTAGGGATCGTTATTGGCGGTTTTTCAGCTCAATAGCATGTTGAAAAAGAGTAGAGGGATAGTGTAGGTCAAAACTAGCCTATTTGATTGAGAAATATGCTTAGATGAGTGAAAGCATCTGCAGAAACAGCACAACACCCAAAACCATAGCACCTAACCAAAGCGTCGCTGTTATCCGCATCCACTTTTTCACGTTGGTAGGTAAGTCACCGAAAGCATAAATTAAAGCCGTCACTACGGCTGGAACACTTATCCCCATGTGGATAAGAGTTGTGATGGAGAGCGCGTCTAAGAATTGAAGGTCGGGATCAATGTAGAATTGAAACGCGGTGGGAACCATTACAAGTAATATGGCAGCCAAAGCCAATGCTAAGGCTGCAGTTAAGGTCCAACGATGCTGAAGAATGTTGGTTTTGGTTTTTGATATTCTGCCAAAGCCTATGCCTATCAAAACGACACTTAAGGTGACAAGCATAACGGTCAGGCTAGCTTGTGATACTGGAATTGGGGTTCCAGCGTGAAGGAAAACCAAGGCAGCCGAAAAAATTTCCGGGAACATTACTAAAAACCACTAGTTAACAGACAGATTTTTCTTAATAAGGTTGGCGGTTTCCATGCTCCAAGATTCTGGAATGAGTAAACGTTTTAGGGTACGACCCTAATTTGCATAGTCTTTAAACGCGACGCAACGTAAAATAAAACAGGAACAGGAAATGAAAGCTTGAACGGAAAACCGCTGGTTTCAATAATCAGTGCAGGATTATCCAAATTCGGCAAACACGAAGGACTCTACGCGCGGGAACTCTTCAGCTACGCCGCAAAAGAGGCATTTGACCGATGCCCAAAGCTTGAGCCTAAACGCGACATCAAAGCCATGTTCATCGGGCACATGGGCGAAGCCTACGAACATCAGGGACATATGGGTTCCGCGGCTGCAGATTGGTCAGGTCTTTTAGGTATCCCAGCAACACGAACTGAAGCAGCTTGCGCCTCTTCGGGTGCCGCTTTGCGATCAGGAATCTACGCAGTCCTCTCTGGACTTGCAGACATAGTTATCGTAGGGGGTGTTGAAAAGATGACTCACCGCACCACCGCAGAAGTCACTGAGTACCTTGCAATGGCATCTGATTACCCGTTTGAACAGTTCCACGGCGTCACGTTCCCCGGCTTGTTCGCTTTGATGGCTACGGCACACATGAACGCTTACAGCACAACCCAAGAAAACATGGCAAAGGTTGCCGTGAAGAACCACCACAACGCCAGCCTAAATCCCAAAGCTCACATGCAAAAGGAAGTCAATCTCGAAGCCGTCATGGCATCAAAACCCGTCGCGTGGCCCCTAAAAATGTATGATTGCTCACTGATTACCGACGGGGCAAGCTGTATCATTCTTGCCAAGCCTGAACTAGCCAAAAAATACACAGACCAACCAGTCCAAATAATCGGTTCTGGGCAAGCCAGCGACTCCATCGGGCTCTACGAACGCCAAAGCCTAACCAGTCTACAATCCGCAAAAACCGCAGCCAAAACCGCTTACGAAATGGCAGGCCTCAAACCAGACGACATCCAAGTAGCAGAAGTCCATGATTGCTTTACCTTCGTGGAGCTCATGTCCTACGAGGACCTCGGATTCTGTCCCGTAGGCAAAAGCGGGAAGCTAATCGAAAGCGGCGAAACCCAGCTGGAAGGACGGTTACCCGTGAACACGAGCGGCGGCTTGAAAGCTAAAGGGCACCCAGTCGGAGCCACAGGCACCGCACAAACCTACGAGATTTACCTGCAGTTAACAGGGCAAGCAGACAAACGACAAGTTAAAGACGCAAAAATCGGCTTAACCCACAACGTAGGCGGCTCAGGAGCCACCGCAGCGGTCCACATTTACCGAGGAGATGCATAACTTGAGTACCCAAACTCCCTTCACTATTGAGCAGTTCTACAAGTTCATGTCACATGGCAGGCTAATGGCAGGCAAATGCGCCAAATGCGGAAAAATCCACCTGCCCCCAAGACCCATTTGCGACAACTGCTATAGCATGGAATTCACATGGACAGAGATTTCGGGAAAAGGAAAACTGCTAACCTATACAATAATCCATGTTGCGCCGCCCCAATTCCAAGCGCTAGCACCTTATGCGGTCGGTATCGTACAGTTGGAAAGCGGGTTGAAGTTGCCGGGAATGATTTCAAACGTACCCCATGAACAGCTCAAGATTGGCATGGAGTTAACAATCGACTTCAAAGCATGCGCTGCCGGGCTAACTTGGCCTCAATGGCAAAGATACTGCTTTAGACCTGCGTAACACCTTTTCTTTTTTTGTTTTCAACAATTGAACTGCTAATGTTTATATCCGTGTAAACGACAGTCATTTTAGGGATTTTTAATGGATAAATACGTAAAGTGGATAGCTCTTTCAATGGTATCTTTGGCAGCGGCCTTCGTTATGCCAATTTATGTTCTTTATTCAGCGTTAAACACAACTCTTCAACAAGCGGTGAAAACCATACCCAACTATGCAAGCAATAATCCCCAAACTGGAGGGATAAACTCATATTTGCAAAACCAGACCGCCGCACAAACCCAACTTCTGATAATTGTGGTAATTGTGGAAGCAATATTGGTTGCTTGTTTTGCCGTTACATTATGGTATGGGATAAAATGCCGTGATCAGTGCCGAAACTTCCCTCCGCCAACTTAACAAAGTCCGAAAAAATACCAAAAATATTCTCTTTTTTTGTCTTCAAGCAATGGTATTACTTTGCGGGCGGTTGGAACCTAAATAAAAAAGAAAGAAAAAAGGAAAATATTTATCCGAATATGAAGCCTAAAATCAAGCCGATTATGAGCCCAAGACCCAGAGGCAGTAGCCCAAACAGCAAGATAGCTTCTTGAGCGGCAATTGGGCCATATTGTGTCACCAGATTACCCAAGGAACTTAGGCTTAACCCGAAGAAGCCAAAGTAAGCGACTACAACAACGATTATGGCTGCGATGATTGCAATTTTCAGGACTTTTTTGATGAGGAAACCTACGATTAAGCCGACAATGAATGGAACTGCCATAATTACGAGGGTCGGTAACCCACCAATGCTTTTTGGAATAAGACCCAGAAGGTCACTGAGCAGGTCTAAAGGTAAAACCAACATTTTGCAGAATTCACCTCGATTGAGGTTTACGTCGAAACTATAACAAGTTAAGAGCAAAATGAGTACTTATGCTTTGCCATGCAAGCTTCGACAAAACCAAAAATACCTCGGGGCGTCTAACCAATGCAAGGCGAAAAACCATGACCACTTCCACAGAAATCAATTGGGACCTAACATCGTTTTTTCCAAACACAGCCGACTCATCGGTGGATCTATCAATTAATGAAGTAAAAGACTCAGCGGATGCGTTTGAGAAAACTTACCGCGGAAAAATCGCCACAATAAACCCAGCAAGCCTCCTGCAATGTTTCCGAGAACTCGAAGCCTTCGAGGCCAAGCTGGCTGATATTTCATTATTCTCGAGCTTGTCTTTTTCAGCTAACATGGCTGTTCCCCAGAATCAGGCACTTTACGACAAAGTCAGCAAATTCGAGGCCGAACTGAGCAAGCAACTCGCTTTCTTCTCTTTGGAACTGGGTGCTCTCGTGAAGGCGAAGCCCGAGTTAATTGCTGAACCCCTTTTATCTGGTTATCGGCACATGCTGGAGCGGACGCTACGCCGAGTAGAACATCAGCTTTCCGAAGTCGAAGAGCAGCTTATCATTGAGAAGGACCAGTTTGGCGTGCAGGGCTGGGAGGAGTTGCAGAGTAAGTGGCTTAACACACGTTTGTTCGATGTGACAGTTCTGGGCGAGAAGAAAACTCTAAGCTACGGTGAAGCTAACGGGTTCCTCCCCCATCCGGACCGCGCCACCCGTGAATCCGCTAACAAATCCATATACGGATTACTTGGAAAAGACGGCGAAATCTTCGCTTCTGCCCTGCGCAACATATGCAACGACTGGGTTACTATATCAAAACGTCGAAAGTACGCCTCATCCATGGAGTCGAGTCTCATAAGCAACGACACTCGGCAGCCTATTATCGAGAACTTGCTTAGCGCAGTTGAAGCCAACGCGGTCGCATATCGAAATTATCTTAAGTTGAAGGCGAAGCTGATGGGGCTGCCAATTTTGGGAAACCACGACCTCGTCGCCCCCATGCCAGACACTGCAGACCAGAAGTTCACTTTTGAGCACGCTCGGGACCTGATTATCCGCGCTTACAGCCGTTTCGATCCAGATTACGCTGCGGCGGTCAAAGAAATGTTTGCCAAACACCGCATCGACGCCACTCCAAGATTTGGCAAACGCAACGGCGCTTTCTGCGCGGACTGGTACAGCGGCAAATCCGCATTTATTCTCCAGAGCTTCAACGGTTCCTTAACCGATGTTTACACTTTGGCACATGAGCTTGGTCACGCCACCCACGACTACTACGTTTCACGCAGCCAAACCCTCCTCAACACGAATATTCCGTCGATTGTGGCTGAGACTGCGTCTATCTTTGGAGAACTCCTTCTAACCGACCTGCTACTGGAAGAAGCAAAATCCGAAACAGAACGCAAAGCAGTCCTCTGCCTGGTCCTAGACGAGGCAGGCATGACGGCGTTCCAAGTCACGGCGCGGGTCTGGTTTGAGCAAGCACTCTACGCCTCCATCCAAGAAGGCGAATTCCTAGACTACAAAACCATCTGCAACCACTGGACAAAATCGCGAAACCGCATCTTTGGCAATGCCGTCACCTGGCTACCCGAAATGGAAGCCGAATGGACCATGAAACCACACTATTACATGGCAAACTACCGTTTCTACAACTACCCCTACGTCTACGCCCAAATGTTCGTCTACGCACTCTATGAGAAATACCTCCAAGAAGGGAAAGCGTTCGTGCCTAAACTGGTGAAGGCACTTTCGGCGGGCAGCAGCGTGTCCTCTATAGAAATTGGCAAAATCGTAGACTTAGACGTTGCGGACTCAACATTCTGGAGTTTGGGGTTAAATCGATTTGCGCACTTCATCGGGGAACTGGAGAAAATCGTCGGCTGACCTCCGCATACAGTAGCATCTGTGGGAAATGATTAATAAGAAAGAAAACCCAGAATCAATAGCCCAAAAAAGTATGCTACGGTAACCAAGCTAGGTCAAAGGTGAAGGACTCAAGATCTCTAATTTGGCCTATTGGCCCTTAGATGGGAAATCCTTTCCCGCAGGGGTTCGCAGGTTCAAATCCTGCCCGTAGCACCAACCCATTAATTCTCGAGATTTAACCGTGTTTTTCGCAAAACAATTTAATTACCATAAACGTATATACTTTAATGAAGTTCGTCAGATGACAGAAACCGTCTCAGTTCCTTTGCCTTTGATAAAAGAGCTTTATGAGCATTTTGACAGGATAGAGGAAATTCTCGCCACTCTCGAAGAGCTCTCGGACAAGAAAGGGCTTAAACGAGTCGAAAAAAGCTTGAAGGAATACAAAAAGAAAGACTATATTGTTGTATCAAGGCCCGAAGAAATCAGAACAGCCTTGATGAAGGACTAACCGCTTGCCTTACAAGTTCATTTTCCTGCGTAGTTTCACGAGAAGATTCGACAAATTCCAAGAGACGCCAAAGAACAAATTTTGAAAGGGATAGAAAAGGCGGTTTCCGATCCGTACTCTGGTTTGAGACTGAATGGGAAACTTGAAGGTTTAAGGAAATGGCGAGCAGGCAAATACCGTGTAATCTATAGATAGATGAGAAGGAAAGCAAGGTAGTGTTTTTGGATGTTGGATTGAGAAAATCAGTTTACAAGAAAAACTGAGAACGATCTTTTCTAGTGTTCACAGGTTCAAATCCCGCCACGTAACACTAACAGTTTTTCAGAAACATTTTGGTTAGCAATCACATCTGCATGGAGTACAACAGATCTACAACCATGTAAACATAAAAACACATAAACAAAACGGTTCAGAGTAGAGATTTGCAGTTTTGATGTCAAACTTCCTGTATATGCGCATATCAGTTGTGACCTACGACATCGTTAACGGGTAAGTAAGACGCCGCATATGTAATGGTATCCACTTTGAAGAGAGAGCGATATGCGAATAAAAATTCCACGCAAAGAATTCATGTTCCTCGCATTAATTTTCCTAATGGGCTACTTGGACTGGCTAACAACCGTCACGGGCGTGCTCTTCCGCGGAGGAATAGAACTTAACCCTCTCCTCTCTGGCTTAACGCAGTCAAGCATGATGCTTTTCAGTGCGACCAAACTCACTGCAGTTTCGTTCGCGGGGTTCGCAGCTTACGAAGCAGCCGACATAACCAAAAACGCAAAAAACTGGCGCTTCCTGAATAAATTCGTAACCGGCGGCATTTCATTAACCGTCCTCGCACTCGGTGTGGTGGTCGCGAACAACTTGATAATTGTCTTCAAAATCTAACACCTCAAATCTGCTCAAAGAACGAATTGATAAATCCAATCCTCCCTTCAGGTTAAGCTGTTATTCTCCAAACATCGCAGCTCTATCCACGGCATCAACCACCAACTTGAAGTTTTAATGGCTCCGTTCCTTCATGTAAATCGGACGTTATGTTCGATTTTTTAACCGTGACCATAAGTTTCTTAGCTGGCATGATTGCTTCCGAAGCGGGGTTTGACATAGGCAGTCTCCTAATTCCCCTCGTTAACCATCGACACAGGAACTAAAGCAGCCATCGCTCTCGTTTCCCTGCCGCATTTTCTCGGGTCAGGATTCTTTGGAGGCTTGGTCGGGGAACAAGGCGGGATACGGGCAGCAGCTCTATTAATTTTTGATGTCGAAAAGACCGCTTTTGTACCACTGCCACTGCCACCGCTCTGATTGCTGATGCAGTAAGAATGCCCATTTATTTCTTTTCGCAATCCAGCCAAATCGCACAGTTCTCCTTTCCTCTCATCCTAACCTCCATTCCAGTCGTTGCAGGGATCTTCGTGGGAAATTTAGTTCTGAAGAGAATCCCTGAAATTTTCTTCAAGCGGTTAGTTTCTTTTTTTGTGCTCCTCCTTGGAATATTATTGTTGATTGTTGGATAAGGACAAGCTTTCCAATGTGAATGCTATGGCTGCATGGTTGCAGTCACAAATTCTAATATTCTACGCCAAACCCAATACACCAAGGGATAACCTAAAATGAGAAAAGTAGTTTTAGCCTTGCAAATGACACTTGACGGCTACTCAACTGGACCAACGAAAACGTATAGTACAAGCGCGGTTGGGCTCTTCTATGTTCCAGCACATGATAACGTTAATGAAGGTGAAAGGCATTGAGGAAAATCGTCGCCTCAGAATTCGTAACCCTTGACGGTGTTATGGAGTCACCTGAGAAGTGGACTTTTCCGTTCTGGACCGAGCAAATTGGCAAAGTCAAATCTGACGAACTCTTCGAAAGCGACGCTCTTCTGCTAGGGCGGGTAACCTACGAGCTTTTCGCGGGAGCTTGGCCTAATTTGACTGATGAGGATAACTGGAAGATGGTTAAGGCGGCGGGCGGCAGCTTTGGCGAAAAGCCGCAAACGAATTCTTTCGCGGATAGAATGAATAGCATCCAAAAGTATGTGGTTTCGACCGCGTTGCAAAAGGTCGAATGGAGCAATTCGACCCTAATTAAGGGCGATGTTGCTGAAGAAGTTCGCAAGCTCAGGGAACAGGACGGAAAGGACATCTTAATCGGCGGCAGTGGTGAATTAGTATGCTCTCTCATGCAACATAATCTGATTGATGAATTTCGCCTTCTGGTGTATCCCGTGGTTTTGGGAGAAGGAAAACGTCTCTTCAAAGAAGACGCCAAGGCGACCCTGAAGCTTGTGGCTGCAAAGCAGTTTAGTTCAGGGGTTATTATGCTAACATATCACGGGTCCAACATTGACGACGAAAACTAGAGTTACATCCACCCGAAAAAAGCCTGAACAAAAGAGCATACAATCAGTATTCTTAGCACACATCTTGTTTCTGTGAAACTTGTTTGCCACAACACCTGCAAAACAATAGGAATCAGCTTTAGTGTTACAAGGCAAATTTCCCATGTGAAAACAAGAGGCATTAAATATCGATAACCGCAATAATATCAACATTCAAGCTATTGTGTCGCAAAGTTAGGTGGATGAACTGGCGAATCAAAAAAGCAAAGAGCCTTCGTTGGCGTTCGGGGGGCAGGCACTCATAGAAGGCGTCATGATGCGCAGCCGAAAGCACATGGTGCTTTGCGTAAGAAAACCCAACAAAGAAATTGTCACCAACGTAGAACAACTAAATCCATTGACTGAACGTTACCGTGTTTTGGGTTTGCCGTTCCTTCGCGGCATAGTTATGCTGTTCGAGTCGTTCTATTTGGGCATAAAAGGAATAATGTTCTCGGCAAACAATGCCTTCGAAGATCCTGCTGGCGACGGTAAAAGCGAACCCGTTACACTCGGCTACGCTGAGTTGGGTGTTGTGGCGTTATTGGTCGTAGGAATCGCTGCGGTCTTCTTCTTGGTGCCCTTCTTTTTAGCCGCTTGGCTTAAACTTTCAGGTTGGGTGTTCAACGTTGTTGAAGCTCTCATACGGCTCACCATGTTCATTGCTTATTTGAGTGCGGTTGCGTCGTGGGGACAGTTCCGGCGAATACTGAAGTACCACGGAGCCGAACATAAGGCGATCAACGCTTACGAAGCAGGCGCACCTATGGATGTGGAGCACGTTAAGAAATATAGTCGGCTGCATCCTAGATGCGGAACCAGCTTCCTCTTCATAGTCCTCATTATCAGCATCGTGCTGTTCTCCCTTATGCCTAACTTGGGTTTCACATGGCAAATTTCCTACAGAATCCTCCTCATCCCCGTAATTGCAGGAATAAGCTACGAGCTTTTGAGGTTAAGTGGGAGATACCGAACTTCTCTCGTCTCAAGAATTCTGACAGCCCCCGGAATGGGATTCCAGCTTTTGACGACAAAGGAACCCACCGACGACATGCTAGAAGTCTCAATCGCCGCGGTACAAAAAGTCACCGAACTGACGGCCACACCAAGTTAAACATGGAAAAACTCAAAACAAAAATCCTGAGTTTTCGCCCTTTAAATAAGGGGGGTATAGTTTTTGCCACGCAACACCTCAAGGCTACTTCACTCTTTCCAGTCGCAACGTATTCAACAACAGCAACATCGTCACACCATCGTCGCCCGCAATCACCGTCGCCAGCAACCCAGTCACGCCAACGACGCCTAAAGCGCCCAAAACCAACTTAATCACAAGCGAAGCCGCAATGTTCTGTTTTGCTATCCCCATGGTTTTCTCGCTTAACCGAATCAGATAAGGAATTTGAGCTAACTCATCTTTTACAAGCACGATGTCGGCAGACTCTAAAGCCACATCTACACCAGCAGCGCCCATTGCTATGCCCACGTCCGAAGCAGCCAACGCAGGCGCATCGTTCACCCCATCGCCAACCATGGCAACTAAACCTTTAGGTCCAAATTTTTCCTTCAAATCCTCGACTATCCGCAATTTATCTTCCGGGAAAAGCTCCGCGTGAACCTCATCAATCTTGAGCGTGGCAGCGGTTTCTTTCGCGATTTCTGTTCTGTCTCCCGTAAGCATGGCAGTTCGGATTCCACTCGTCTTCAAGGAAGCAATTGCGCGCAAAGCGTCTTCCCTGACCTCGTCCACCACACAAACTGTCGCTAACCCTTCCTTCCCAACCGAAACGCAAACCGCTGTGTGAATGTCGTTTTCGCTTATTTCGTAGGCTTCTTTGCAGTCGCACCCAAACTCCTTCATCAACTCTGGATTCCCGACAGCTACAAAGTTGCCGTCAACGTACCCTATGATGCCCTTCCCAGGAACCTCTGTAACATCGGTGACTTTGAATTTGGCAATATCTATGCCTTGTTCCGCTGCTCTGCGCACAATAGCCCTAGCCACAGGATGATTGCTAAACTGATCAATCGCCGCGGCAAACCCCAAAGCTTCTTTCTCCGAACGGCTAACTGGACGCACTTCATGTACCGCAGGTCTACCCATTGTAAGCGTGCCCGTCTTATCGAAAACCACCGTCTTTACTCTAGTTAACTTTTCAACGTAGACTCCGCCCTTGATAATCACCCCTCTTTTCGCCGCAATCGTGATGGCGACAAACACGGTTGCAGGCACCGAAATGATAAATGCGCTAGGACAGGAAACCACCAAGAGAATCAAGGAACGGTACAACCACATTTGGAACGTTCCGCCAAAAATGTATGGTAAACCCACAGCTGTAAAAACCGCCAATGCGATAACAATTGGCACATAGATTTTGGCGAATCGATCAACCAATTTTTCGATGGATGCCTTGCGTTTCCCAGATTCAGTGACTAGCTTCACAATTCGGGAAACGAGTGTCTCATCTACTTTTTTTGTGACAGTGATTTTTAGAACGCCGCTTGTGCTTAATGTTCCAGCGTAGACACAGTCATTCACCGTTTTCATAACAGGAACGGATTCGCCTGTAACTAGCGCTTGGTCCACGTTTGAGAAGCCTTCCACGATGTTTCCGTCAAGGGGAATTCTTTCGCCAGGTCTAACCTGAATTATCGAGCCAACGGTAACTTCAGTTACATCAACTTGTTTGGTCGTGCCATTTGTGAGGATTCTGGCTTTGTCGGGCATAAACTTGGAAAGTCGCTCTACGGTTCTTCGGGCACGTTGCTCGATGTAGCCCTCAAAATACTCCGCAATGCAGTAGAGAAGCAGTACCGTTGCGCCTTCGAAAAGAAAACCTAGATAGATTGCGCCTAAAGCGGCGACAGCCATGAGGAATTCCACGCTGAACCTGCGTTCAACCACAAGCTCTCTGATCCCAATGTACCCAATGTAAACCGCGATAACCGAAACAACTATCCGATAAATAATGCCGGAAACCGTGGCATTCGCGTTCAAAACGGGAATGACAAATCCAAGAGGAACACCGTGCGCGACTAGATCCAGCATTCCCCCAAACAGTATTGTTAAGCTTAATGTGATTGCAAGCCCAATCATAACTCGCCTTTCTTCAGTGGCTTCGTTTGGGGCTTCAGATTTTTCCCTGCAGCTTTTCTCCTCAGAAGACATAGCTATCTACAAACCAGAAGAAACGAACGGCATATTAAGATAGTGCAAACCGGCATTAAAAAGAAAGAAAAAAGTTTGCGATTAGGGCATGAACTGCTGATAAACTGGGTGCCCTTTGAAACGCAGCGTTGTCTCTGACTTCTCTACTGTTCCGCTCGGAAACCGCATACAAATACTGTGAACTACAGCGCCATCGGGAAGGATTTTTACCCCATCAAGCAATTCGCCTTTGGTTACGCCTGAAGCAGCAAACACCAGCTCCTTACCTTTTGCCAGTTCGTCCTGATCATAAGTTTTCTCAATATCTACACCAACTTTTCTTAAGCGGTCTAGACGTTGAGCGTCATCTTTCTTGTCCTTCCAGACCTTGACAAGCATAGTTCCGCCCAAGATCTTTACAGCCGTTGCCGCTATGGTTGCTTCCGGTCCCGCGCCTGCTCCGATGAGCAAGTCAACGCCGCTGTTTGGGGTGCATGCGACGACTGCTGCTGCAATGTCTCCGTCAGGAATCAAAATTATTCTTACGCCAAGTTTTCTGAGTTGCGCGAGAATGTCGTTGTGGCGGTCACGGTCGAGCATGATAACGGTGAAGTTTGCTATTGGAACTCCTTTGTTTTTTGCGACTGTTCGGACTAACTCTTCGATGGACATGTCGGGGGCAATTTTACCCATACTGTGGTAACTTGTAGCTATTTTGAAGTAGTAACCATCATCTGGAAGAACTTGGAAACACCCTGCAGGCGCACAAGCAAGAGCGGATATAGCATCTTTTCTGCCTTTGCTGGCGGCGGTTGTTCCGTCAACTGGGTCGATGACGAACTCGACTTTGGGTCCTCTTCCTGTTCCGACTTTTTCGCGGTAAGCGAAGCTTGGGGCGTTGTCTTTGGGTCCTTCGCAGCAGATGACTTCTCCGTCAACGTCGGTTTGGTGGAGGACTGCTCTGCTGAATTCTACGGCTTGGTCGTCGATTAAGTCGCAGTTGCCTTGCCCGATGTGGAGTGCTGCGCCCACGGCGCCTGCGACGGTTATTCGGGTTAAGGAAGGTGCTAATGCTCTAAGTGTTACCATCTCATGTCTCCTTTAAACATCTCAAATGCTGGTTTACTGTAGGCGTTTGCACATATAAAATGTGCGATTAGAAGGGTGATTTTTGGTTTGCGATTGGTTGTTGGTTTGTTTTTTCGTTTCTTTGTAAATTGCGTAAGTTAGCTTTCCGAGAAAACTATTGATATTGCAACTGTGGCGATTTACAGATTGTTTATTGTTTTATGAAGATAACTTCTTGTAAGTCGCGAAAATGTTCGTCTCCCGTGACGACTTTTCCCTTCACGCTTCGTGCTGTACATAGGATGATTGAGTCAGCAAGTCCCCAACCATTCGCTTTTTCTTTTAAATCCTGGTTTGTTTTTCCGGCTTCTGCAGCAATGTCAAAATCTAAGTCAAGTATTCTGGTCGTCGCCTTTATAAATTCTAAGCGTTTTTTGCGCCCGTTTTCAGTTTCGTTTACCAGAGCAATCTCTTTTTGGAGTTTTCTGCTGATTTCCGAAACAACAATTGTCGGAGTAGCAGAATACTCACTTTCTATGTATTCTCTTGCGATTGCTCCCAATTTTGTAGCTTTAAAATACTCAATCCACGCGTATGCGTCAATTATGTATTTACAGCTCACGGAATTCTGCCTCGTCTTGTTCTGAGAAAGATGTTAGTTTGCGGTTTGAGCCAAACATGGTACAGAGAATTTTTTTCCTTTCTGTAATCAGGGTTTTTATTACCTCATCATGGCTTTTTGCTTTCAATTCTTTTTTGACTTCATTGAGCATTTGAAGAGTCTTTTCGTTAACTTGAACTGTTGTTGGCATCGCTTGCACGCCATAACTATAACTATAGTTATAAGATATAAGATTTTCTGGTTTAAAGCAAGAACCGTTTTCAGCTGAAAAAATCCATGAGCAATATTAAACTATTATTTAGCAGCTGCCAGAATTATGGGGAAAATCTCTTTCGCTACATACTCCACGTACTTGCCCTTATCTGACAAGTTAAAAATTGTTACGGATGCATCTCGAGTTATACCAACCACGTAACCTGTTTCTTTTGAGCGTCCAACAACATACCAGAGGTTACCATGTTTCATGTATTCCCCAAACAACGATGTATTGTTAAGGTCTGGTCTGTAAAGGCTCAGCTTCTCAACGTTTGGGATGTCGACATTGTCGAAGAAGGTGATTTTTGTTTCTTCAGGGTTCTTGTCGTGAAAAGCCTTGAGCGTTTCAGGTGTGATTTTTGCTTCCACGATTGCTCCGATTTTCTCGAAGATAATGTCGCTAAGTTTGTTTGCGTCGAAGTTGGCGACCCGTTTCTTCTCCACAACCGTGAGAAACGTTGTTTCTTGCACGCGGGTAAGACTAAAGGTTGCCTCAACTGTCTGGGGAAGCGGAGAGCTTGTGCCTCGGTGGAAAACGTGCAGAATGCTGTCGTTTACGTAGGTTCCTGTGACTGTGCCCCGTTTGGTTTCTAAGCCGATAACTTCGGTAATGAGTTTGAATTGTAGTCGCCTTCCTCAAAGTCTTCTTCCACGTGGTAGCCGCTGAGCTTCTCGGAGATGATTGCAAGGGTCATTGATTGGGTTAGTTTGAAAATTTTTCCGGCGACAACCATAAGTCGTCACTCCATTTAAACTGGTTATTGTAGATGTTTATGAAACTTTGCGTGAGGCGAAAGGCTAGGTAAGGCTTAAATAAAAACGGCTTATTGATGCAGGTGGAATAATGGACGCATGTGGAGAAAGTTTTAGCGGTGACCTCTGATGGTTGGCTCTTTGACCAGTAACAAAATCGCGTATTTCTCAATGGAAATTGGAATAAGAAACGACATGCACACTTACAGCGGGGGATTAGGTGTTCTGGCTGGAGATACAATCCGCTCTAGCGCAGACCTTTCTGTGCCCATGGTTGCTGTCACCTTGGTCAGCCGCAAAGGGTATCTTCGCCAAAAGTTAACTGCTTCAGGGGAGCAGCAAGAATTTCCCGATGAATGGGATCCCTCAAAGTTACTGGATTTGGCGCCTAAGACCGTCGAAGTTAACCTCGATAAACGAGTTGTGAAGGTTCAGGCTTGGATATATGAGCATAAAAGCACTATTGGCGGCACTGTTCCAATCTATTTTTTGGACACTGATGTGGCTGGGAACGACCCTGCAGATCGAGCGATCACAAATACGCTTTATGCTAGCGATGATGCGTACCGCATAAAACAGGAAGCCGTTTTGGGCGTTGCGGGAACCCGACTGCTTGATGCTTTGGGATATAAAATCAGCAAGTACCACATGAATGAAGGGCATGCTGCCTTGTTGGCGTTGGAGTTGCTTCAAAGGTATGAGTACGATGTGGACAAGGTTAGGCGACGGTGCGTCTTCACGACCCACACTCCTATTGAAGCTGCATTCGATAAATGGCCTTACACTTTGATTGAGCCAATTTTAGGCAGGGAGTTTCCAGTACAAATCATAAAGGAATTGGGTGGTGAGGACAAGTTGAACATGACGCAGTTGGCGTTCAACCTAAGCGGCTTCCAAAATGGGGTTACGAAAGCTCACACAAAATATTCCATGAAGCTTTTCCCTCACTATAGCATCCGTGCAATTACAAACGGGGTTCACTCGAACACGTGGACCAGCCAAAGCTTCCACAAAATCTTTGACGAATACATACCTGGATGGGCGAGCGAACCTGAATTGCTCGTGCGAATCGATAAGGTGCCTTACTGTGACATCTGGAATGCCCACAACGTAAATAAGGAGAACCTTGCGGGTTTCGTGAAAGAAAAAACTGGGGTTGAGATGGATCCAGAGTGCTTGACGTTTGGCTTCGCTAGAAGAGCAACAGGGTATAAACGTGCTGCTTTGGTTCTCTCAGATATCAATCGCCTAAGGGAAGTGAACAAGAAGTACCCGCTTCAGTTTGTGTTTGCCGGAAAAGCCCACACGAAAGACACTAGCGGAAAAGACGCGATTAAAGAAATCTTCTGGCGCAAAGAGGAGCTTAAAGATGAAATGAAGATCGTGTACCTGGAAAACTACGATATGGACATTGCGTCGAAGCTTGTTTCCGGGGTTGATGTTTGGCTAAACACACCTTTCCCGCCTATGGAAGCTTCGGGGACAAGCGGCATGAAGGCGGCGCATAATGGAGTGGTGAATTTTAGTGTTCTTGACGGTTGGTGGATTGAAGGTTGCATTGAAGGTGTTACGGGTTGGGGCATTGGGCCGTCTCCTGAAGAGGAAGTTGAAGAGGCTGAACGAAGAAAGCGTGAACTAGATGACTTGTATAACAAGCTAAAGTACATAATTGCCCCCAAATTCTACGAGGACAAGGACAGCTGGATTAGATTGATGAAGGGTAGCATTGGCAAAGTGGCGTACTACTTCAACACTCATCGCATGATGCGCAGATACATAACAGATGCATACCTTGGCTAATCGTTCATCAAAATTAGCAATTCAACTTCCGCGACTGATCACTCCTCAATTTAACCGCGACCGTTAAACATCGTTTGACGGAATAAATTGGGTGGAATGTGGCTTTGTTTGTTATAAACGTGCCCAATTTGTTTTAATAAGGGAGCTTTCACCTATATTTCCGCTGCCTAACGAGGCATAGATGCCAAATGCTGATATCTGAGGTTATACTGGAGAATTTCATGAGCTACGAGTATGCTAGGGTAGCTTTTAGACCGGGTGTCAACCTCATTGTTGGACCCAACGGGGCAGGAAAGTCGTCTCTTCTTTTGGCAATCAGCGTGGCGCTGGGGCAAACGTACACGGAACGGAGCAAGAAACTCAGCAGCCTCATCCGGTGGGACAAAGACCAAGCCCGAATAACAGTTATTTTGGATAACAGTAAACAGAATGGCAGACGACCTGTGCCAAAATATAGCAAGGACCAGATTTTTCTCACCCGCACTCTTCGTCGAGATGGGCAATACTGGTTTGAGTTGGAGAATCGGGCTGCGAACAAGCAGGATGTGCAGCGATTGCTGAGCAGGTTTGGTGTAGATCCCGATAACATGCTTATTATTATGCATCAGAACATGGTGGAGCAGTTTAGCGTCTTAAGCAACGTTGAGAAGCTGCGCATGGTTGAAGCGGCAGTGGGTTTGGAGCCTTTCCGTGAAAACGTGGTGCAAGCCCAGCAGAAACTAACTCGAATACTTAGCCAGTCCGAGTCTGTGGGGAAACTTCTTGAATCCGCGGAGCAAACCCTCAGCTATTGGCGTGAACAATACGATAAATTCCAGGAAAAGAAGCAACTTCAAACTAAACGGCGATTCTTAGAGCGCGAACTCTCTTGGGCTGAGGTGGAACGCCGCGAGACAGCATTTAAAGAATTAGAATCGGACCGAAAGAAACTGCAAGACACCTTGGAAAGGATCGAGAAAGATACCAAATCAAACGGGGAACAAATAGAGAAGCAGTGTGCTCAGCAAGATAAGCTCAAGGGGGAAGGTAAAGCGCTCGTCGAGGACCGCGTTAAGCTGGAGCATGAAATCGCTACGGAAGAATCCACTGTTTCTTTGGCGCAGAAGTTGCTTAAGGAAGCCGAGATTTTGGAAGAGGCAATTCGCGGAAGTAAAACGGCGAGTCAACTTAAGCTTTTGCAGCCTGCGAACCTTAAAGACCTAATCGAGGCAGCCCACAATCGACTTACAATAATTCACGAGCAAAATCGAGACATACAATCAAAAATCAAAACTGTCGACGAAGCGGCCGACAAAATCACTGACCAAGTGGTTAATCGCAAAATCGAGTCGGCACTTTTGAATTACCGCAAAGAGAACTCAACTAAGGATCTGAGCAAAGTGGAAACTGCCATAAAAACCACGAAAGCCGGTTTGGACGTGGCAATGGGTAAAGCGTCGCTGTTGGGCGCCAGAATCGCGGTAACTAAGAATGCGGCTGATATTCAGGACGAAATTCGGTTAACCGACGGACATTTAGCTGCGTTGGCTGGTGTTTCGGAGGATATTGAGCGGCAGTATGAGTCTTACAGTAAGCTTTTCCTTGAGTTGAGGGAGAAGGCGCAGATGGTTTCGGAGAATCGCCAAAAAGCTCTCGAAGAGGTTTCTACTCGGATGGAGTCTTGGCGTAACGTGATGCAAGCCTTGTTGGAACGCGTTAATGGCGAGTATCAGAGAATTCTTGCTCAGACTAGGGCGACTGGCGAGGTGCGGTTGGCTAACCAGCAAGATATTGAAACTGCGAGCTTGGAAATTCTTGTGGGCTTCAAAGGAGCAAAACCTGTTGCCTTGAACATTTACACGCAGAGCGGTGGAGAAAGAACCACGTCGACGATGAGTTTTCTTCTTGCCTTGCAGCAGCATGTTCGTTCGCCATTGCGTGCGGTGGACGAATACGACATCCATATGGATCCTCGTAACCGCGAAATGATTGCCAAAATCCTCATAAACAGCATCAAAGACGCCAACGCTCAATACATTGTCATTACTCCAAGCCAGGTTACTTTTGCGCAGGAAAACGCCAACATTATAGCCGTGCAGAACGTTGAAGGCAAATCAATGGTTCAAGAGGTCAAGTAGCCATGGCGACTCAGCAGAAAAGTCAGACCCGTAAAGAGACCAAGAAGCTTGGCAAGGACCGACTGCAACGTGTTATTGACATGATGAGAGGAATTGAAGACCACACCGTTGATCCTTTTTTGTTAAACGTTGACGAGATTATTCGTATTGTCCAAGAGTATTTCCCTGCGTGGGATCAACCTGAAGAGTTGAACCTTGACGCTGAAGCTATACATCATTTAGCTTCGGTGATTAAGCTTCAGAGTGAATGGGTGAAGCAGCGTAGCACATCCCTTTACACGGATCCATTCCTGTTGGAAGAGAAGATTACTCAGAAAGACAAGCGGGAAATGATGCAGCTTTTTTTGCGGGCGTGGCACCCCATTGTGGAACAGGAGCAGGTTACCTTGAGAAGCTTCGCTGATGCGCTTCGGTATTGGGATGCGTTGGTTCCCCTCAAGGAAAGGTGGGAGCAACCTGCCGTAGCTGAAGTTGCAACGGGAGTTGCCACTAGAGAGGAGCTTATTGATCAAAGCATTCTTCGGGATGAGACTTTCTCGGCTGAGATGGGTCGGTACTATGATGAGCTTAAAGGGAAAGTTCAAACGAAAGGCAAAGACGGCAAGCTTGACTACATGGACTGGGTAGGCGCTGACACCTACACGGAAACGGTGCAGCGGGTTTACATAACTAGCTTTCTTGTGACATACGGTTACGCTACGTTGGAGGTTATTCCGTTGGAAGACGAGATCTTTATTATGCCCTTGCAAGAGCCTGGGGCGAAACTGGCGCGGCAAGCTTTCTCTGTGCCTATTACGTTGACGTTTGAGAGTTGGCAGAAGTGGAAGCGAGGCGAAAAAACATGAGTACTAAAAGAAAAGGCGCATACGCTGCAAAAGTGAAACGAGCCACTCATATGCTGTTTTATCGTAGGCACCAAAAGCCGGGCGTGAAAGGTTGGGAACTCCGAAAAGCGCTCAGTTCAGATTACCCAAAAGTGCTAGACGTTTTGGATGATTTCTTAAAGCCGCTGGATTTGCAGGTTAAGACCGTTTTTGAAGAGGAGAAGGCTCCGGAGAAACCTTCGGTGGATGATTTGGATAAGGCGCGGTTTTACGTTACGTTACGTGGTAGTTTGGAGCCTAAGGAAGCGAAGATGATTGGTTGGCGCATAGATGATTTGGCTGGTTTGGCTATAACAATATCTTATGTTATTAGTAAGAAAGGGCAAGCTGCACGCCGGGATGTGGAAGAGCTTTTGGGTGAAAAACTGGCGGGTTGGAAAGTGGGTTTGAATCTTGACAGGTACATTAGGTATGGTTATTTGCAGCAGGATGACAACGAGCAGCTTTACTTGGATTGGCGGACCCGTGCAGAAGTCGATGAGAAGGCGCTGATTGACTTGTTGTTGTATAGCGAAGTTGAAGAGGCTGCTCGTTCAAAGGTTAAGGTTTCGGTTGAGGCTGAGGAAGAAGATGAAGCCGGCGAAAATAGTGAAGGGTAGCAGTCGAGTAGGTTTATCTGTTGCGATTTTTCTTCTATACCCCCCTTATTTAAAGGCGG
Source organism: Candidatus Bathyarchaeota archaeon (assembly GCA_017883615.1). GTDB lineage: Archaea > Thermoproteota > Bathyarchaeia > Bathyarchaeales > Bathycorpusculaceae > JADGNF01. The sequence continues at coordinate 5,227 of JADGNF010000066.1, read as the reverse complement.
CAAATGTTTGCTAGCCATCCGATAGGTAAGCTACGTTTCCGACCTACCCCATCCATACCTCTTGCTCCACAGCGACCTACCCCCTCCCCCTTTTCTGCATACATCAAATATTAGGCTCCAAACATGATCACGTTTATTGTTTGAACGCGTTTACCCTACAGCAACCTACCCCCCCTCTACAAATAGCCACAAACAAAGAAAAAACCCAAGAAACCAGCTCACCAAGACCTGTTGCGCGCAAAGCCTACCCCCTCCCTTATATAAACGCGCCAAGTTTTTCCTAATGTGTTTTGGGCTTAATGCTAATATGGTTAAACGCTAATACTTCTCTTAGAAAGCCAAACACTTTTCGCGAGTGGAAAAAAATGAAAGTTGAACTTGGAGCAAAAAACTGTCTTTACCCTTTGCCGACCACATTGGTCGGTGCGTTAGTGGATGAGAAACCCAACTACATCACCATTGCGCATGTTGGCATAATGGAGCCTGGCTCGGTTTCGTTAGGCATGGGCAAACTCCACTACACTAATATTGGGATAAAGGCAAACAAGACGTTCAGCGTTAATATCCCCTCAACTAAGATGATTAAAGAAACCGACTATTGCGGTTTAGTGTCTGGAAAAAATAAAAACAAAGCTGACATGTTTAAGACGTTTTACGGGAAACTCCAAACGGCACCCATGATTGAACAATGCAGCATCAACATGGAATGCGAACTTGTAAAAACTGTTGATTTTTCAACTCACGACATATTCATCGGCAGAGTGGCGGCTACGCACTGCAATGAAGAAGTTCTCACCGACGGAGAAGTGGATTTTGAAAAGGTGCAACCTATCTTGTTTGTGATGAATGACCGAAGTTACTGGAGCCTGGGTAAAAAATTCGCCCAAGCCTGGAACATAGGCAAAGAGCTTAACAAGTAATTGGCGCTCAGTGTTAGGAGACAACGAAACAATGAGCAAGTCGCCGAAAAGGTGCTGGAACGTAGAAAAGCCCCTCCACATCAGTTATCATGACAAAGAATGGGGTGTTCCTCTTCACGATGACCAGAAGCTGTTTGAGTTTCTGGTTTTAGATGGCTTTCAGGCGGGACTTTCTTGGTGGCTGATTCTGGAGCGGCGGGAAGCATTCAGAGCTGCCTTTGATGATTTCGTCCCCGCAAAAATCGCAAAATACGTGGCCAAAGATATTGAGCGCTTAATGAAGGCATCAGGTGTTGTTGAGAACCGGGCCAAAATCTTAGCAACAATAACTAACGCCCAACAGTTTATCAGAATCCAAAAAGAATTTGGCTCTTTTGATGTCTTCATCTGGCAATTCGTAAAAGGGAAAACTATCCAGAACGCTTTCACTGACCTCTCCTACCTGCCAGCTCAGACCGAGGAGTCCCAAGTGATAAGCAAAGAGTTGAAAAAAAGAGGCTTCAAATTTGTTGGACCCACAATTTGTTACGCGTTTATGCAAGCCGCGGGATTGGTAAATGACCATTTGATATGGTGCTTCCGATATACCCAACTTCAAGGTTGAACTAAGTTTTAGTTTCGTCCGTTAAAGAAGTTGAAGAGGCTTAATTCGTCGCTTGATATGCCTGCTTGGCATAGTCTTGATATGCAAGTCTGATATTGTTTTTCGGTGAACCTTGCAGGCTTAACCGAATCGCTTCTGCCCGAAGTTGAGGCTTTTTCGAAAAATCGGCAAGTTTCTTTGCTGCGTCTGCCTCTTTTTAGGGTTGCCCGCATCTTCTTGAAACTGTTCAATCCTTTGCAGTCTTGAGTTTGCATGCCAAACGCGGTGTTAGGAAAGAGTCGGCAGCCCTCGGGTCGGATTTCGTATATGGAGCAGGAGTTGTTAACCAGAAACGGGCATTGATGGTGAGTAGTGTAGTAGTCATATTTGGCTTCGTCTTCCTCCCACATTTTGCCCAGCTCGTCGCTTAGCGCGTTCATCTTGGCTTTGACTTTGGGATACTCTTGGAGACTTTTGATTTTTCCAGCTGTTAAGAAATCGTCTATAGTGCAACAGGTTCCGCATTTAGTGCACAAGAAAGGCAGATTGATTGAACACCCGTTTTTGCCGGTGAATTCTATGTGCAGGTAAAACGTGTCAACCATCAACGTCCGACAAAGTAACGTCTCCGTTTGTTGTTTTCAACCTTTCGCCTTGAAAAAGGAGAAGGAATATTTGAAAATGTGAAATGTGTTAGATGTCGATTTCGGCGGGTTCTGCTTTAAAGTTTGCTTTGGCGTGGGAGCCATCGCAGAAAGGTTTGTTTTTGGATTCTCCGCAGCGGCAAAGAGCAACATGGGAACCTTCTATGGGTTTTTCAACACCGAACTTAGTGATTTTTGCTTTGTCTTTTGTTTCGATTATGTTAGGTCCGTTTTCTAAAACTTTTACCTTCATAAAACAACCTCCAAAACTATGAAGTTAAGGAAGGAAAAGCGGTTTATATACGTACCCAAAACGGGAGATGCGAATTTGATGTTCCCCCTGGCACCCTGTTGGATCCTTAGCCAATTTATGCAAAAAGGAGAGGGGCGGTCTGGAAGCTATTACATTAGATGTTTGTCTTTGGATGACGCTGCTGGCTTTTTGGGCTCCACATGAATCGTCAAATTAGCATTCGGTAACTCTAATTTCAACTCGTTTTCCAAGTGGTCAGTTAGCTCATGTGCCTCGTTAACGCTCAGAGATCCGTCGACTGAAAGGTGAAGCTCGCAGAAAACCAAGCTGCCGTTCCTACGAGTTTTCAAGTCATGAAAGTCTATGAATCGGAACTTGTGACGAAGCATTACTTCGCGGATTTTTGCTTCTTCTGTTTTGCATGAGTCGTCCATGAGTCTGGAACTTGATTTAAGAATCAAGCCCACGCCCATTCGAGCAATCAGCGCGGCAACGATAAACGCCAAAATTGAGTCAACCTGGCTCCATCCAGTTAAGCTTACGATGAAGAGGCCAACCCAGATGCCCGCGGTTGAGATGACGTCTGAGAGCAGGTGTTTTGCGTCGCCTTCTAACGCGGCTGACCCGCTTTTCTTTGCGGTGCGTACTAGGAACCAGGAAATTCCTCCGTTCATCGCGGTGGCAATCATTGATATGCCGATGGCTAAGTCAATCTGAATTGGAACAACGCCTGCAAAGAGTCTACCCCATGCTGCGTAGACAATTAGCAAAGCGGCGATGATTATGAAAATGCCTTCTAACATGCTTGAGAGATCTTCGACTTTCTGATGCCCATAATTGTGGCTCTCATCCGCAGGTTTCTCTGATAGCCAGACTGAGAATAGCATCAACCCTGAAGCTGCGATGTTGACGATGGATTCAAGTGCGTCAGAAAGCATAGCTACCGAGTTTGAAACAAAGTAAGCAAGCAACTTCACCAGTAAGACAGTTACTCCAACGAGGATAGCGACAAGTGCAGCTTGCTTCTTTTGCATGGCTAATGTTTTTGTTGTGCTCGCTTTTAGGACTTTTCGTTAGAAAACTCCAGAAAAGCCTTGAATTGCGACAAAAAGAGGCGCGAAGGCAAAGTAAAAGGGACCAAGATCATGTACTTATTCAAGGAATTATGCCGTTTTTCCCACAATAGATTTAACAGAGGTTCAAGAATGGAGTCAGTACAACTCCTCGAGTGAACTCTATTGAATTCCCGACAAATCGTCCGCATACTAATTCAAATTGTCGTCATGGTAGCAATTTTTGCTGCCTTGCTATGGTATGTGGGAATCGGTTCACTCTACAACGCCCTCCTCAACATTAAAGTCGAATACCTGGTTTTGGCGTTCGCATGCTACTTTGGAATCAACATCTTCTTCACGGTTCGGCTCAGGCGCGTTTTAGCTAAAGACGGAATCAAGACCTCGTTTGGCAAAACGCTCATGGCACAGTACGCAGGCATGTTAACAAGTGACGTGACACCCGGAAGAACAGGGTACGTCCTTACCCCGCTTTACCTCCGAGACCAAAACGTACCTGCTTCAAAAGCACTGTCTGGAATCCTAAGCATACAAACCATCGAGTTCCTCGCCAAAGTGGCAGGCGGCGTGGGCGCCATAATTTTGCTGGTCTCCATTGTTCCAGCAGCCAATTGGGCGCAGTTTGGAACGTTCGCAGGAATAAACTTGGAGCTCTTGGTCGCTATATTGGGTGTCGCTTTGATGCTCACAGGCGCAATTGTGCTGGCTCTTTTTACATGGTCCGAGCGGGCAATTTCACTGTTTAACCGCATAGCAAACTGGCGATTCCTCAAAAGATTCACAGGCGGACTCATGGGTAAACTTGAGGAATACAAAGAAAGCTCACATAATAACCGCAAGGCTATCCCAGAAATCGTCGGGTTAACGATGGTTTGCTGGCTTCTGAAAGGCTTTGAATGGTATTTCTTATCTTTAGCTCTGGGGTTAGTGTTCCCGGGCTTGAACCCCGTTATGACTTGGCTTGCGCTTTTCCTGATTCATCCGTTGGTGACCGCTCTGGGCTTTATACCCATTACGCCAGCAGGACTCGGAGTTCAGGAAGTGGGAATTGTCGGCATCTTCACCCTCCTCTTCACATTACCCGTTTCAAAAGAAACACTCGCGCTCATCGGCGCTTTTGCCCTGTTGGCAAGAGGATTGCTGATCATAGAGGATTTAGCCGGAGTGCCGCAAATCGTGAAATCCACTTCAGGTTTAGCTTCATCAATCAAAAAACCTGAACGGCAAGCTGACACCCAAAAAGCTCCTGCCTGACAATTTGGCCCGAGACTTTAGCAATTTGTAAGCACGGAGAAGCGTTTTCAAAGAAAACATCAGCAATTCACATAAGACAGAAAGAGAATCAGGCAAGAACAAGCATGCAATACAAGCAAAGGGCCAGTGCTTTTCATTATTTGTTTAATCAAGGTCAATTAAACACACTTTGAATCATCAAATCCAAATCATTGTTCCAGAAAACTTCTCTTTGTGTGAGTGAAGACGTTTTAATCCTGCCACAAAACCGCCAAAGAAAAAAGTTGCATTTCGCGATTGCAATGCTTTTCAACGCCTCCTTAACTGTTAATAAGCAAATTCCTCCACACCCTCAACATAACTCCATGTTGAAAACGCCAAGACGCGCATGTGAAACCATGATAGCTTGCTATTATTTCCACATGAGCTAAAAAATCAAATATATAATTCCTGCGCGTTCGCAACGCGGAAGTCGCGGGTTCAAATCCCCCTGGAGACACGCTCCTATTCATAATGACTAT
>JADGNF010000013.1 GCA_017883615.1 Candidatus Bathyarchaeota archaeon | reverse complement strand
GCCGTTGATGGGGAACTGCTTGTGACGTACTCCCATGACTTCCCCGTCGTCCAGTGAAACAGCTGAAACCTCAAGGCACGAAGGAATCGATTCTTGCTCTCCAGCAAGCGAGTGATATCGCGTGGCAGTGAAGGGGTTCTCCACGCCTCGGAAGATGCCTTTGCCATCGTGTTTTACGCTGCTGGTTTTGCCATGCATCAGCCCCTTAGCATGGACCACTTTGCCCCCAAAAGTGCTGATTATTCCCTGATGCCCAAGACAAACGCCAAGCGTAGGAACTTTGGGACTGACCTGCAGCAAAATAGCTTTGCAGACACCAAAGTACCGTTCGTCTTCTGGGTTGCCAGGACCAGGCGAAAGAACTACCCGATCGGGCTTCAGCTGCCTGACCCGTTTTAGGGTGATTCGGTCGTTTCGATAAACTTCAACTTCGGCCCCCATTTCGCCAATGTACTGAACAAGGTTATAGACAAACGAATCATAGTTATCAATAACCAAAACCTTCATTGGCGCTCTCCTCCGCACGCCTGCAACGCTTTCATCAAAGCACCTGCTTTATGCTCGGTTTCGAACCACTCCCGCTCCGCAACAGAATCAGCCACAATGCCAGCACCCGCCTGAACAATGGCTTTGTCTCCGTCAGCAAAAAGCGTACGGATGGTTATCGCGAAATCCATGTTGCCATTATAACTGAAGTATCCCACAGCACCCGCGTAAGGTCCCCGACGTGAAGGCTCCAACTCATCGATGATTTCCATCGCCCGAACCTTTGGCGCCCCAGAAACAGTCCCCGCCGGAAAAACAGCTTTAAGCGCGTCATAGCAGTCGCATTCATCCCGAAGATCGCCGACAACGCGGGAAACAATATGCTGAACGTGACTATAGCGGTTCACCCGCATGAACTCAGGAACGCGAACACTGCCAAACCTAGAAACTTTTCCTACATCGTTTCGAGCCAAATCCACAAGCATGACATGTTCAGCCCGCTCCTTAGGGTCTGCAAGCAACTCCCGCGCAAACCGCCTATTCACCGACGAACTTTCTGTAGCTGGTCTGGTGCCGGCAATTGGAAAAGTTTCTAAAGTCCGGTTTTCGACACGGGCAAGCATCTCAGGGCTGGAACCAACAATTTGCCTTGTGCCTGCCTTGTAGAAGTACATGTACGGTGAAGGGTTAATGGCGCGAAGAGCGGCATAGAATTCGGTCAAGTCACCTCGTATTTTCAGGTCAAAGCGCTTACTTAGAACAACCTGAAAAATGTCGCCTTGAGTTACGTACTGCTTGGCTTTCTCAACAGCTTTCTCATAGCCCTCTTTGGTTATGTTGATTTCGGGTTTACTGCTGGTCAGGGCTTCTGAGTCTGCCGGCTGCTTTAGTACTTGTTCGATTTCGGGAAGGCGATTCCTTCCGTAATAATAGTAGTATGCCCTTTTCTGCTTGTGGTCAAACACGATACCGTCGTCGAAAATGCCCATCTCCAAATCAGGAAAACCCAAATCGTCCGCTGCCCGATTAGGAAGTCTTTCCAAGTACCGAACAAAGTCGTAGCTGATGTATCCGACTGCGCCTCCAGCAAAACGGAAGTCTTTGTTGGCAGTTGCCCTGCCCGCGAGAGCGTGCTTGACGGTTTGCAGTGGGTCATCGACAGGTTCCTTGTTTTCTTGTCCTGTTCTTTCGTTGCGGGTAAATGTCGTCCCGTTTTTTACCCGAATCGTCGTTTTCGGGTCAAAGCCGATGAAAGAGAATTGCGTGAGCTTTTTGGGTCCCTCGATGCTTTCGAGCAGATAAGCTGTGTTGTATTGTTTGTAGAGTTTGGAGAAGATTTCAAGGGGTGATTTTTCTATGCTGATTTTTTTGAAGTTTAACGGTTCAATTAATTTGGTTGTTGTGATTGTTGTCGGCATTTGGTTGCCAAAGACGATTCCCCATTTTGTGAAGCTCCTATAGTTCACATCTATTCGTTAATGTATTATTTAAGGCTTATTTGTACATAAACGTACATGATTTACTTGAGGGAAACACCAATCCAATCAAGATATGCCTTCGAACCCGCAACAACAGGAATCGCCAAAATCTCAGGAACCTCATAACTGTGCAACCCCTTAACACGCGCAGACAACGCATCAAACAAATCCATCCGCGACTTCAACAAAACCAAAAACTCCTCCGCCACCTCAACTTTCCCTTCCCAATGAAAATGCGACGAAACAGGACCAACAATGTTCGCGCAGGCAATCAACTTTTCCTGCAGTAAAGTTTGGGCTATGCTTTCTGCTTCCTTCTTGCTGCTCACAGTAACAATCACTATGATGAATTGATTATCCAACTGCTTCACCAACCCCTTACCTATGAAGTTCAAAGAAAAAAGATTTACCATCAATCGTGATGCGTCAAGTTTATTTTCCCAGCCTCAATAAGACCTTGTAGAATTCTCTTAACCCAAAGGAGCAACAAACATTGACACAGACAAGAACTATCGGCGTTGTAACTACTGGCGGAGACGCGCCTGGCATGAATGCTGCTATCCGAGCAGTCACGCGAGTTGCCTACTCAAAAGGTCTCCAAGTTATCGGTTTTGAGCGAGGCTGGGAAGGACTAATCAACAACAACTTTAGGCGCCTAACACCCCGCAGCGTCGGCGGCATAATCCAACTTGGCGGAACCATACTCCACACAGCCCGATGCCCTGAATTCAAAACTCCCGAAGGAATTCGCAAAGCAGCCAACACCGTCAACGAACACAATATGTGCGGCTTAGTTGTAATCGGCGGCGACGGCTCATTCCGAGGAGCATTGGAACTGAGCAAAAATAGCCACGCCAAAATGGTAGGTATCCCAGCAACCATCGACAACGACGTCTACGGAACCGACGAAACCATAGGGTTTGACACCGCAGTCAACACGGCAGTTGCAGAAATCGACAAAATCCGAGACACCGCCATCAGCCACGAACGCATATTCATAGTTGAAGTCATGGGCAGACAAAGAGGCTTCCTAGCGATAACAGTAGGCATAACTGTAGGTGCCGAAATAATCATAGTTCCGGAAAACAAATGCGAGTTGGACCAAGTCATTGAAACGCTCAAAAGAAACGCCTCCAAAGGAAAAAAAGCAGGCATCGTCGTGGCAGCCGAAGGCTGCGGAAAAATCAGCGACCTCGCCAAACAAATCGAAGAAGAAACGGATTCCGAAGTCCGACTAACCATCCTTGGCTACGTGCAGCGCGGCGGAAGTCCAACAGCCCGAAGCAGGCTTCTTGCTAGTCTCTTCGCGGAGAAAGCAGTCGAGTTGCTGGAAGAAGGCAGCGGCAACTACGCTGTGGGGTTGCAAAACGGCAAAATAGCCTGCATTCCATTAGAAGAGTCCTGCAACGGGAAAAAACGGCTAGACCCAAAAATGCTGGCCTTAGCGGATATGTTGTCAATTTAACCTTTCTCTTCTTAATTCTTCAAAAATTTAGAAAGAAAGTTTAGGGAAGTATTGACTCGTAGATTTTCAACGTCTCATCCGCAACCTTCCGCCAGGTAAAGAATTCAAGGACTCGTTTACGTCCATTTTCGCCCCAGTTCCGGGCAATTTCTGGGCTGCGCAGGGTTTCCTTTATCCCCCATGCGATGTCCGCTGGATCCTCACCATTTACGTGTATGCCGCATTGGTCTGTGCCTGAGCTAATAACTTGTTCTTTAAAACCAACTACGCCGCGAGCACCCACAACAACGGGTTTTTCCATTGACATGGCTTCTAAGCTTACGATGCCAAAAGGCTCATACGTTGAGGGAAAAACACACATGTCGGAAGCAGCGTAATGCAGGATGCGCTCGCTTTCGGGAACAAAATCAAAACGGTAAACCACGTTGCTTTTGATGTTAAGCCTATCCGCAGTTTCCACGATGTCTCGTTGCTCTTCGCCTTTGCCTAAAATCACAAGTTTGGTCTTCGGAAACTCCTTAAGCACCGTAGGCATCGCCTGCAAAATGTTCCGCACGCCTTTAACCCACGCCAATCTACCCACGTAAAGCACCATATTCCAGTCCATTGGGATGCCGTATTTCTCGCGGATAGCTTTGATGTCTTCTTTTCGGACTTTGGCAGGGTCGTAGCGGTTAGCGTCTACACCGTTCCAGACTACGCTGATTTTAGATTGAGGCCAACCGTGTTTTACCAGGTCTTGCTGCATTGTATAGCTGACCGTTACTATGCGGTCCGAGTTTTGGGCCATGGCGTTTTCAAAGTGACTCACCACTTCGGAGCCTTGGCCCCCGCTTCTGCCCCATTCTGTGCTGTGAGTGTGGAAGACAACGGGGATTTTGGAATCGTTCTTGATTACCAAGCCTGCGATGCTGCTTAGCCAGTCGTGCACGCAGACAACGTCGAAATGGTATTGCTCCTTTTTGAGTAAGCCGTTGATGAATTTGGTGGCGCTTAAAATGTTGTAGATGAAGATATCGTTGAATAGTTTGATGTTGGTTCCCCATTTTTTGAGATCATCAACAACGAAGAAGGGGAAAACGTTGCTTGCATCCGCGATGAGCGGACGGTGAACTTCAACCCCGCGCAGAATTTCCCGAGTCTTCAAGTTGCCCGGATTAAGCGTAAACACGGAAACATCGTGGCCAATGTCCACATATTCTTGAGTAACATATTCCGCATAAGTTCCTAATCCGCCCACTAGCGCTGGCGGATACTCCCAAACGAAAAACGCAATCCTCAAAACACTTCACCAGATTGTCCAAAAATTATCCGTGGAAGCGTATTTATAGGTTCTGAATTGGCAATTGCCTCGTGTTGTCTCTCCGGTTGGAATGCGTTTTCATTCTTGCCGTATGTGACTTTCGACGAACTCTTGCTCCCCAACTGCTCGCTGCATCAAATCCTTAATCGCCGCCGCCAAGCTTCCCCGATAATAAGGTTCTGCAACCCGCAACGCAAACTCTTCCAGAAGATTGGCCGATAAATTGTGGAGCGTCAAATCGACTTTGAGGTCTTCTTCCGTTACGGCTACTTGCATTGTTTTTCTCTTCAATCAGTGCACGTTCCATTTGCATCTTGCGCTTTTTACTCTTAAAGCTCCGAGGTTGCAAAGACTCTTGGTGCCTGCAGAGAGAGGTTGGTTAAAATGAAGATGGGGGTTTGCTGTTATTCGGGGTGTTCTTGTTGAAGAACAGCGCGTTCTCGGAGAAGAGCTAAATGAGACTTTCATCCATTAAAGTTAACCGAGGAATGGTGGAGTCATGAGTAACATGCATAAAAAAGCCGTTTTAACCGTTGTTTTAGTGTTAATTGCAGTTCAACTTGTTTGGGCAGTTGCGGTCAATGTGCAGCCTGCCAAAGCTTCAGTTAAAGTCGACACCCTGCTGGTTCCACTTTACTTTCCCACGATAAGCGACGCAATAGGCAACGCAACCGCGGGCCAAACCATACTAGTCAGCGCAGGAACCTACTACGAAAACCCCGTAATCAACATCCCCTTAACCGTGAAAAGCGAGGTTCCTAACGGCGCGGTAGTAATCGGCGCAGGGAACGTGTCCAGTGGAGGTAAAGGCGTCTTCACGGTGGCAGCAGACGGCATAACGCTTGAAGGCTTCACCATCGAAAGCCTCAACTATACAACCGCATCTTACTATGCTACAGGCGTTTTGCTTCAAGGAAACAACTGCACTATATCTGACAATACCATTTTGGGCGGCACATGGTCCGGAGTTTTCAGCTCAACCTCCTCCAACTGCACAATTGCGGGGAACACAATTTTGGGTGCAGGACACATTGGCTTGCGGATCAGCGGAGGTTCTCACAACATCTTTTCCAATAACCTCGTTTCAGGAGCCCTGCAATCGGGTGTAGCAATCAACGGCTACTCAGACATGATTTTGGGTAACAACTTCACGGACAACAAACTCCACGGATTGGGATTAGGCGCCCCGTACTCAGTGGTTTACGATAACAATTTGAGCGGAAACAAAGGTGACGGTTTATACCTTGGATCCTCAAACTGCATCATAAAATCCAACACCATAGCTAAAAACAAAATCGGCGTTTGCTTAGAGAACAGTTTTGCAGCACCTGATAACGACACCTTCTACGGCAACAATTTCCTAAACAACACCATCCAAGTAGCCTTCGACTCGTCTGGGTTTATGGAGTCATGGGATAACGGTGCTCAAGGTAATTATTGGAGCGATTACACTGGCACCTCTTCCGCCAACAGCGGCGTGGGAGATTCACCCTACCCAATTTACGGCAACAACACAGACCATTACCCGCTGATTTATCCTGCCCTTGCGGGTACTCAACCGTCGTTGCCAGTTGCTCCCCAAGTCATCACGGGAACCATCGCAGCCTGGGACTTTGACGAAATGAATTCGGATGGTGTCGTTGCAGACTTAGCAGACGGTAACGACATGGTTTTGGCTGGCAACCAGTCGATGCTGGCTGCTGGGGTAGAAGGAACCGGAGTACAGTTTAACGGAACCAGCTACGGTTTCGTCGCACCCTCCTCAACCTTAACAATCACCGGCGAAGTCACCATCGATGCTTGGGTAAGCATTCAGCAATACAAGCAAGTCGAATACAACACCATCTTTGTGGACTCCGTTCGAACGACAACCACGTATCCATTCCGCCTTTGGGGGTTAGCCATTAACGGCGTCGCATCAACCAACGGAAGCGAACCCGCGGTCGGCGCTATGCGAGGTTTCTTCACAGATGACAAAGGCGTCTTTAGCGAAATCGACACTACCACAGCCATACCGCTCAACGCGTGGACCCACGTTGTGTTCGTCCGCAGCTTAACAGACGGCATGCACATCTACTTGAACGGCACTGAACAAAACGTAACCGTCTTCGCTGGCAGCCAGAACCCAACTGGCGTGGCAGCTCAAGGAAACGAATGCTACATCGGACACGACTCGTTTAGCACCATCGACGACATCTCCATCAGCAACGTAGCAATCATGCCAAACAGCCCACAGTCAACACCCACGCCATCACCCTTTCCAACAGCTGCACCAACTCATCCTCTCTGGGCAGAATGGTGGTTCTGGACAGCCGTAGCCGCAGTTTTTGCGGTTTTCTTTGCTGCCCTGTTCCTTTTGAAGCGGGCGGCCAGCACCAAAACCCTCTAACTTTTTCTTTTTTGTTTTCAATTATCTTTTGGGCTCAGCATTTTATATACCAGTTGATATTGGGAGATAACGTGGAACTATGGCTTACTTACGGAGAGAAAAGGAAATCGTGGAGTTGGATTTTCCAATAAATAAGGTTTGGGAAGCAATTTCGAAAGCTGCCGCCAGCTTGGAATGGTCGCCTGAAGAAACGGATGAGGCAAAACATCAAGTTAAGTTAAGAACGAAAGCAAATTTCATGGCTTACGCCTCTTTAATTACAGTTGACGCTATAGTTGTGAGTGAAAAAACCACTCGGGTCACTTTGTCAGCGGAAACTCCAGTTACAACAGTTACTGGAATTGTGGATTTTGGGCGGACAAGAGAGCGGATCGACTCTTTTCTATTAGCCCTTGTGAGAGATCTAAAAGGGGAAAACTCTGATTCTGAGATGAATGAAGGCGAATAATTCGTTAACGGTTGCTTTTGGAGGGAAGCTAAATTGGTGGCTGTCGCCAGAGGTCTCTTCTAGACCTCGGTTTTAAATAACTGTGAAAACAATGATGCTCAAGGTGGGCTACACTACGAGTTTACGCATAAACCCCCAATACGAAAAACTGCTTCCCAGGATGACCGACGAAGAATTTACCCAGCTCAAACAATCCATCCAAGATGAAGGGCAACACTACCCTATCATAGCTAACGAAGACCTAGAAGTTTTGGATGGGCACAACAGGTTCCGCGCCTGTATTGAACTTGGAATAGAGCCCGACTTTGAAGTTCGCAAGTTCGACGATAAACTGATAGAGAAGAAATTCGTTATAGAAGCCAACTTGAGACGTCGCCACCTTAACAACTTCCAGCTTGTAGAGCTTGCTGTTCCTCTATTGGAAATTGAGAAAGCCATAGCTAAGAAGAGGAAAGCGGAAGGTGGGAAAATGGGAAACGATATGCAGCTGGGGATATCGCCAGATGACGCTGGGCCGGCTTTCAAATCCAAAGCAACGGAGGTAGTTGCGAAGAAAGCGGGGTTATCAACGAGAACTTTTGAGCGTGGCAAAAAAATATTAGAAGAAGCCAGCGAAGAAGATAAACAGAGGCTGCGTGAGGGCAAGGCAAGCATAGCGAGCGTCTATCGGGAAGTTGTAGCTCCAGAAGCGAAAGATGCCGGTGTGCATGAGGATTTGTTTGCGGCGCCAGTTGCGGAAGATCCGCGTTCAATCCAAAATAAAAAAGAGCTTTTGGCTTTACTGAAAAACCTTGAAGAGAAACACTTGTTTTGTCCTTCATGCGGTCATGGAATGTTTGAATGCAGTAAATGCCACAAGACCCTGCGCGAAACCCTTCATAAATGACGACAGTTCACCGTGCAGATTGCCCTTTTTCGTGCAGTTTTCCAAACAAGAAGAACGCGGCAGCCCCGTAAAGTGGGTAAATCCATGAAATTGCCACCCAATAAGCATGGGGAAATTCAATAATCAAGTTTAAGCCTATTGCGAGATCGTCGCCGTTCATTAAGGCAAGTGCTAAAAGAAACGATGCAAACAGCAAGGCAGTCTTTAGGTTGATTCTTAATTTGCCTCCTTTGGCAAACCCATAAAGTAGAAAGACCACGATTGCAGCAAGTGGGTAAATAACGTCCATAGCGGGCCATAGTCTGTAGCCAAATATCGTATCTAAGTTGCCAATTGCAACGCCGCCGATTCTGCCTAAATGATCGTCTCCAAACGTTACCAAAATCAGCAGTACGCTGAATGCAAACGCCAAAACTTCACTTTTAAAACCCAAAAGAACCATTCCAACAAGACCATAATGCTAGTTATTATTTAACTGCTCGGGTAAATATCCGCGTTTGCTAAGAAGCTTTGTAGTCGATTTGTGGGGATGTTCAGAAGTCTACTTTTGGTAAGCGGTGCGGGACAGAACGCTGTTGGAAGTCTATGTATAGTTCCAGAATAGCCCTAGAACGAAGTTGTTATTGATTGAAAACTTGTTATGAAAAGCAACGAAAATTGCTGAGTAACAAAACTTATTTGTATTCGAGCTGCAATAAACTATTGGTGTTAACTATGTTTTGTCCGTCGTGTGGAAAACAAAATCAGGACAATGTTGTGTTTTGCACATTTTGCGGAAAGGCACTTCCTGCGAAAAGTTCACCGGTTCCTTCAATTCAACCTGCACTTAAGGCAAAATCTAGCTCCAAGAAAGCTTCTGCTCCAAAAATTAGAGTATCGTTTACCGCAATAAAGGCAATAATTACCGGGCTGTTAGTAGTTGGGCTTGTAATAGTTGTGCTTTTGATTTATTATCCAAATGCGCTTCCATGGAATTGGTAAACTCCGCATCAGGTTTACCGCTTATCCAATTATCTCTGGGGCTTCGTTTTTTTGGATTTGTATTATGTGGGATTGGATGAAGTCTTGTTCGGAGAGGGCTTTTTGGAACAATTCTGAGACTGCAATGGCTAAGTTGCCTCCAAAGCAGGGTATCACTATCTTCTCAGAGAATTCGATAAGCAGAGATGCTGGGACGTTATGATGTGCTAAGTCTAATAGCAGATCGTCTTCTTTGATGGATAGTGCATTTTTCTTTTTCATGCATATTCGCCTGGGGACGGATTATGTAATTATGCCTTAAATGTGCATTGTAGAAACGACTTCTGGTTGCAGTGGGGAGGGTTCAGTGAAAATGAAAATGAATCATCCTGTTTTTGTTTGTTAATAGTAGTAGTGGGTGTTTTTGGAAATTACTACTTCTATGTAGCCGTTTTTTGGGTTGCTTGTTTGGTTTGGGTTGGTTTGCGGGTTTTTGTAGAAGTGAATTGCTTGAAGGTTTCAACATCTATTCACGTCGATTCACGTGCGTGCGCAACGGAGGGAGGGGGGTCTGTTTTGTATTTACGTTTTCCACGTATAGCGTATATACACGGTTCAAGGTTTTGGGGTTTAGGTTGCCTGGTCTTTCGTTGAAAGAATGCTCTTAATGTTTCTGTGCGAAACTGGTTGGTTTAGTAGCACTTCTGGGTCCAACACCGTGGGCGGGAACAATGCTCAAAAAATTTTTGACAAGTACAACAATTTGAGGTTGCTTGGTTCGAAGTACACATGGTTTTCCGTTTGCGGCAACCATCTGCTACCCTGTAAATTTAAAGTTGTGACCGCATTTTTTGCAGGCGTAGGCTTCAACGTGGAAGAATCTGTTTTTGAAAGCTCTTTCAGGCTTAGAAACCTCTGTTCCGCAGTTAGGACACTTAGCCATGTAATGCCTCGTGACGGTACTGTACGGTAATTAGACCAATTAAAGAGTTGTTGGCACAAACTGATACAACAACTGATCAAGAATAGTTTGGACAAATCGACGTTATTGACCAAGTCTCAAGCGTCGTATTATTTCAAAGTCCGAAGTATTGTGCGAAAAACAAGCTCGTTCTTAAGGTTACTCGCTCTCAACGAGCTAAGCTGAAAGCTATGGCTAACAATGAAAATGCAGACAACTCAAATTCAGACGTAGTGAACTTGGCACTTAAAGCTTTAACAGATCACGAAGCGGCAATGGATCGGTTAATTGGCAAATTAAGTGCAAGGAAAGCTGAACTCTCAACAGAAGTGGAGAAACTAAACATCACAGTGGAAGAACTTGCACGTAAGTTAAATATGTTGGAAGATGAAATCAAAAAGCTAAAAATTGCATTGCCAATCTGAACGGTTCAAGATCAACGCAAGCCAAGAAAGGCAATTTGCAGTTAATTTCAACAGGACTATTGCTGAACGTTTTTTGGGCGCGTTTTCTATTCATCATTCATAAGCTGTGCTAGCCGGTGGGTTATGTATGCTGAGAAGCTTCGGATTCCTTTCTTTATTGTGTATTCTTCTTTGACTTTGAGCCATTCGTTGAAGAAGTAATCGTAAGTTTCGTTTTTGAGCGTGATGCTTTTGTAGCCTTTCTTAGGCATTTTATTTCCCCTTTTTCCCGTGCTCCTGCTATTTGTACGGAACTTTCAGTATTTAAGCTTGATCATAAAACCGCTTACCCTTCTTCTAAGTGGAATCGAGCAGAAACTTAACAAATGTGTAGTGTTCGTGTTGCAATAAACGTTTATATCTAATTCCCATTTTACGGTAAAGTACAGAAGAACGGGCGGACGGGAGAAACATGCCTCGTGCAGGGTTTAAAACAATATGCGTACCAGATGACGTCTACCGCAACATACAAAACAAAGCCAAGAACACGAACCGCACCATACCCGAATACATCAAGTATTTGATGGAGAAAGAGAAGGAAAAAGTTAAATCTTAAGCATCTTTATTTTCCCGAATTTCACTGATTTTCGAGAATTGTTTTGGGTGATCCAAAGCTGAACCGTAAATTTTTTCGCAATTAGTCAGATTGAGCATCAGTCAGTCGAAAGTCGATTCGTCGGTTTCCGCTTATTTTTTTACTCAATTACTAACAGTTAGGTTTCTTTTTTTATTTTTTTCCTATTTTGGTTTTAGAGGTTAATTGAAGTATTTTGACGTTTTGCTATTTTGTTGCATTAAGGTTTGGGTTTTTGTTGTTGCCGCTAAGAAGAATGCTCGGAAGATTTTCTACTTCTGAGGGTTCGTTGATGATGCAACAAATGCTTATATTCAGAGTACCGTAAAGTACGGTATTTATTGAACTGGAGATGGATGATGGAAAAATATGCCGCGAACAGGATACAAAACCGTTTGCGTCACAGACAAAGTCTACCGCTGCATTCAGGAAAAGGCGAAACAAACCAGTCGCAGCATACCTGAATACATCGATTATTTGCTGCAAACGGAGAATAAAAAAAATGACTCCTGATAATAGCGCGCAGTTTGCTTTCTTTTCGATTACGTTCCTTCAGCGGGCAAAACTCTTCGGGAAATCATCAGGAGAACCTTAATTGCCTTTGGAAATCGCCGAAAATAATCAACGTGTCGCTGAGGTCCGTTTCATATGCGACTGCTGTGGCACCTTATTCGCAATCCAAGTTATATCAAAAGCCAAAGTTGACGAACAAAGTCGAACAGAAACAGTTTGTCAAAAGTGCAAAAACATGTCTCAAAAATAGATCACAAACATTTTTTTGATAAAACAAGACCAGCTGCTTGCTACGAAAGTTCCTACTCTTTTTCAATTTTTAGGTTTCGATTATATTGCTTGTTAGCCTCAAAGTCCCATAGTTAGCTTTCCAAGTGATAGTTGTCTTTTCCATTAGATCCAACAGCAGGAATTGATAGTACCATTTTTGCTCCTTTGCCTGGTTCGCCCGTTTCTTGGATTTGCCATCCGTAAACGTCTATCATCTTCTTTGAAAGGAACAAACCAAAGCCAGTGCTTCCTCCAGTGCTGAAGCCTTCTTTGAAGAGCTTTGGCTTGTTTTCTGCAGAAATGCCTACGCCATCATCCTCATAAATCAACCTCAACTCGCCGGACGCTAACTTCTCAAAGTGCACTAGGATTGTCGTAGTCTTTTTGCCGTACTTTCTCGTGTTATCAATGAAATTGTAAAATAGTTGTCTAAGAAAAGAGTCTGCAAGCAGACTCAAGCCACGGCATTCATTAATTATTTTGAGGTTTAAACCGGAAAAAAGAGTGGCTGCTTCAGCAATAGTTTTCTCAACATCCACATAGATCAATTCTTCAACGCCAAGTTGCTCATACATTTTAGCAAAATCAAAAATCTTTACTGATTCCTTAACGGCTTGCTCTATTTTGTCCAGCCGATCAATAGTCTCCGGTTGGTCAAAATACTTCTTTTTGAGCAGATACGCATAGCCGTTTACAGCTGAAAGCTTGTTACGAACGTCATGTCTAGTAAGTCCGCCTACAACGCGCAACTTTTCATTCATCATCTTCAATTGTTCTGCAGCCTTTTTTGTTTGGGATATGTCTACGAAAAACCCTCTCAATCCGATTTTGCCGTCACTTTGAGTTGCCTTCTCGGAAAAAATTAATGCTGGGAAGGTGGTGCTGTCTTTTCTTTTCAATTTATACTCATTTCCCTGCAACTCTTCTCCATGTAATCTTCTTTGGGTGTTTAACACCGCCTTTTGTTGATCTTCAGGGGCCATCAACTTAACAAATGTACCTTGCTTCATTTCTTCCATCGAGTAACCCATGATCTCAGTTGCTTTCTTATTTAGAAATGTGATCTTCCCTGTATCGTCAGCTTCAAAAACGATTTCAGGAAGTGAATCAGCAAACTCGCGGTATTTCCGTTCGCTGAAAATCAGTTTTTCTTCGGCCTTTTTGCGTTCGGTTCTATCTCGAAATACTAGAACCACTCCCGTGATGTTGCCGTTTAGGTCTTTTATGGGTGCGGCGCTGTCGTCAATCGGAATTTCAGAGCCATCTTTTCGGAGCATAGAAGTATGGTCGGCTAAGTCAACAATTAGCCCACTATTGAGCACTTTTGCTACTGGATCCTCAACTTCCAGATGAGATTGATCATTAAAGATTTTGAAAACGTCTCTTAGCGTTTTTTTTGAAGCCTCCTTCAAAGACCAGTTAGTCAAGTTTTCAGCGACGCGGTTCATGAAGGTGATTTTCCCCAGGGTATCCGTAGCAATAACCCCGTCTCCCACGCTGGATAAAGTGGTTGCCCATCGCTGCTCGCTAGTACTCAGTTCAGCTAAAGCTTGTTTACGTTCAATGATTTTTCCCAATCTTTCCGCAACGGCATCTAACAGGTCTCTTTCTTCTTTCAGAAATGGGCCTTCAACAGTTGTAGGCCGTTCTTCGAGATAGCAGATTTCCACAAAGCCTACTTTTTCTTCAAGAACCTTTACGTCAGATTTCAGCGTCCACTGTGTCTCTCTGAAGTTTTGCGTCGAAGATTCTTGATTATTAATAACTATTCTTGAACAGGAAATATCTGGATATTTCATGGCAACTGGAAGCAACTTGACCGTTTCCAACAACCCCTCCTCCAATTGACTGCCAGATTTCTCAAAAAGCTTTGACATACTGTAAATGCAATTAAGTTCTTTTATACGCTCATTCATGTCATGATAAAGTCTGTTTTTTTCTTGCTCAGCTTTCTTGAATTCGGTAACGTCGCGAACAGTAGCCTGCAAAACATCTCGATTTTTTAGATGTATTCTAGTTAGAAGCACATCCGCTGGGAATGTGGTTCCGTCTTTTCGCTTGTGAACCCAAAAGAAACTATCCTTTCCTGTAAGCAACGCTTCTTGAATGTGATTATTTGCAGCTTCCATTGAAGATGAGCCGTCAGGCTGCAAAGCAGGGGACAAATCCGCTGGGTGATTTTTTGCGAACTCTTCTACCGAGTTGAAACCAAACAAACGAAAAGTTGAAGTGTTACAGTCAAAGAACCCTTTTTCATCAAGTAGCATTAAGGCATCCATCGAGGATTCAAAAGTTGTTTCATATTTCTCTTGGCTCTCCTTCAGCTTCTCTTCAGAAGCTTTGCGCTGTGAGATGTCTCTAGCCACGCTTATGACCAGTTTTTTGTCGTCTGATTCAATTACTCGGGCATGTATCTCAACAGGCAAGATATTCTTGTCTTTGCGCAAGTTTACAGCTTCAAAAGTAGCCTCTCCTTTGTTGATCAATTCTCTCATTCGAGCCCCAAAAAATCTAGGATTGTCAAGCGCTTCTAAATCTTGAATACTTAGCGCTTGAAATTCTTCTTTTGTGTAACCTCTTGACTTGTAAGCTGCTTCGTTAAAATAGACCACTTTTCCAGACAGATCATGTACTAAAATTGAGTCTGATGCGACATCAAAGAGGTTTGCTGCAATATGCAGCTCCGTTTGAGCTAACTTAATTGTAGTTATGTCTTTTGCGATGTGAATAACTTGAACAACTTCGCCTTGGTCATCCAGAATTGGGGATGTAGTTACTAAAAGTGGTATGCCTAAGTTTGGATCATTGATTTCTTTGGTGACGGATTGTTTTGTTTCAAAGGTCTTAGTTGCTGGGCATTCAGGCCACGGGCAAGTATTACCGTGGACTATCTTGTAGCAATACTTACCTATGATTTCTTCGGGCTTTTTCTTGAAAATGTCACAGGTCTTTTTGTTGACTTCGGTGATTATTCGGTTCTTATCCATGACAAACAGTAGATCGTCGATTCCATTTAT
>JADGNF010000012.1 GCA_017883615.1 Candidatus Bathyarchaeota archaeon | reverse complement strand
TCGCCCCAGACCAAGCTTTCCGACTTATCCGCAGCGAAGACAACGCCTTTGACTTAATTGACCTCCGAACGATTTTCGATTCAGACTCTGACATCCGGCGCGTCAAAAGCCGAATAATCGGCATGGAAGGCAAAACCCGGCGCACCATAGAAGAACTAACCGAAGCCGACATGGTGGTTTACGGACACACAGTAGGATTCATAGGAACATATGAGCAAGTTGACGTCGCCAGAAACGCGGTGCAAATGATCATCCAGGGGTGCGAGCACCACACAGTATATAATTTCCTACAAAAGAAACGGCGCGAAATCAAGAAACAACAGCTGGACCTATGGGAAAGACCCGAAGGCAAAAAGTAAACCCAAAAAGAGAAAACCCAACCTCTTTCTTCATTAATTTTCCTCTTCTTGGGCATCCGCTATCTTTTTGTCTTCCTTGGATTCTGGCAAGTAAACAATAAATTGGAAAATTTTAAGCCAGAACTGCCCTAACAACCCGCAAAACCACGTCTTCATCTGATACGTCGACATTTGGTTCTTCTGGAATACTTCTCATAACTTCTTGGTCAGACATTAGTTAGCATACTCCCTTTGTTTATAGCGAGTTTCAATTGAGTTTACAGTTAAAGCTGCTTCAAATATTGCTGAATCCACGTCATCGAAAGCTTGCTTAACGATAACTTTTATCTGAGACAAAATTTCAACCTCCGAATCTGCACGACGATTGCCAAACTCGAAAGAGAATCCTGTAAGTCTTTTGCTCGCTTTTCAATTAACCTACTCTCAGGAATGTTAATAATCCTATGTGGGAGGTTTGACCCCACAACAAAAAAGAGCAAATCAGCCTTGTGAAACGTGTTGCTTGCGTTAGTGGGCTCTTGAGGTAAGAAATGGGCATTTTATTTTTTGCACATTTTACCTTTCGCACTCAAGATCGAAATCATCCTTGCGTCTTAGGGCCATAAGTCGTCATCGCCCACCGAACCCAAAACAGCCATCCGCAACATTAAAACATTAAGGAAAAACGTGCAATCAGAGAACGTAAACTTCGCTGATGCTGACTAATCCGTCGTCGCCAACTATCCTTTTCAGGTCAGGCAACAGCGGCTCCAGCTTAATTTGCTCGTCAATAACCTCAATTAAGAGAGGCATGTTGACCGTAACGCCCTCCAAATGCAGCGTGCTTTTGCCTCGCTTTCCAAACCCATCTACGCCTGTCCAAACCGTTGCGCCTGCAATATTTGCTTTCATAAGCATATCCATAATGAGCGCTTCTAGCCTTTTGCCGCCTACAGTGTCGTTCTTCTTAATGCGAATAATGAGGTCCCACATTTTCTGCTTCACTTCAGTAGACGCTCCAATGCAACGTTGCCTACAGCTCTGCCGCCTACTACGGCGCCCAAAGACAAGCCAACGTTAGCTAATACGTTTAGGGCTACGAGGTTAAAGCGATTGCTATCCAGCAGGTTGCTTGTCTCTAGCGCAAACGAGGACATCGTTGTGAAAGAGCCGCAAAACCCGACGGCGACAAGTAATGAATACTTTGCGTCCAAATTCAAGCCAACAGCCATGATTGAGAACAAACCTAAGACGAAGCTGCCTATGACGTTGACTACTAGGACGTTAATTGGCAACCCGCTAATGGTCACTGAGGATTCGACGAGTTTGTAACGCAAAAATGCTCCGGCTACTGCACCCGCTGCTAACAATCCGATTTCTATTAACTGCATCTTCTTGCCCACCTTACTCTTCTCCGTTTAGGTAGGCATTATCAGCGGTCCCCTGCGGGTGCGGTTTAGACCCTTGCGGTCTTGGCTAATGCCATAGCCACTTGCCTTCTCAAAAAACCGCTAAATAATATTAATACTTATCCCTTTACAAAGAATGGTTACTTATGCTGAACAAGATTAAAGTGACCCCACTGGCGGCCGAAAGTTTCGGCGTGCGGTCAATGTCTACCCTCGTCGAAACTCCAGATGTCACATTATTGCTTGATGCGGGCATTTCGTTGGCACCCTACCGCTTCAGCCTGCTCCCCCATCCAAAGGAGTTCGAGACTATTGTTCGGCTGCGCAGCCGCATCGCCCAAGCCGCCGACAAAGCCCAAATAGTCACGATCAGCCACTACCACTTCGACCACCATACCCCAAGCTACGAAGATTGGCTCGTGAACTGGACGCAGGAAGGCGAAACCGCCCGCCAAATTTACCAAAACAAAACCGTGCTGGCCAAAAACTCAAAGGAGAAGATCAATGCAAGCCAGCGTCAGCGGGCATGGATGTTTCAGAAGACCGCTGGGAAATTCGCGAAACAGGTGGAGTCAGCGGATGGCAAGACGTTCAGTTTTGGGGAAACATCCGTGCAGTTTTCTGAAGGGGTTCCACATGGACCCGAAGAAAGCATGCTCGGGTGGGTAATCATGACAACCGTGAAGAGCGGTGACGAAAGCTTCATGCATGCCCCCGACGTGCAAGGTCCCATGGCAAACCACACAGCGGAAATCATCCGCGCCGAAAACCCCGACGTGCTTATGATTGGGGGTCCGCCTTTCTATTTGGGTGGCTTCAAAGTAGACGAAATGCAGCTTCGAAAAGGACTAGCAAATCTGGTCAGTATAGCTGAAACCGTGCCCGTAACCATCCTTGAGCACCATGTTTTGAGGGACGCGGAGTGGCGTGGAAGAGCTCAACCGCTTTTTACCGCCGCCGAACAAACGGGGCATCAAGTTGTTACCGCAGCAGAATTTGCAGGAGAAGAAAACCAGTTTCTGGAGTCAAAACGAAAACAACTCTACGCCGAATATCCGCCCTCAAAAGATTTTCTGAAATGGACCCGCGAAAGCGAAAGCCGAATCAGCCACATAAAGCCGCCGATCTAAAAAGAACCTGAAAAACATCGTAGAATTCAAAGGAAAAAACAATCAAAATGGGTTAAGTTGAAGGTTGGCTGTCCTTCGGCTTTTTCCATTCTTCCTTTGTCTGATTAATAATGCCTTCCATGTTTTTGGGGTCTTGCAGGTCGGCAATAGCGTTTGTTAATTCGTATTTGATCAGGTAGGACATTTGCTGGGATTGCAGCGGTTCGGGGGTTCCTGTTTGGTAAAGTTTGAGAGCCCGCACGCCAAATCGAACCATAAGGCTTTGAAGTTCCGCTCTTAAGGTTTCAAGTTCTTTTGCGAGGTCGGTCATGTTTTGGCTGTATTCTTTTGATTTTTGCGGGTCAGTTAAGTTATCGCGTTCAGTCATTCTTATCTACACCACTTAGGTTACCCAATGTTAGGGTGCGGTTTGAATTATAGCTTTCCTTCACCACAAATTTTGAACTAACCAAACTTCAAAATAGTATCAGTCTTCATACCAAGATTGGTGCAATAGGGAAAAAAACCTAAATCAAGCTGTATGCTATTTCTGATTCAAGGCGAAACATGGAAATCACAGTCGAAACCGCAACGATAAAGATGTTGAACGTTCTTTACGAAATTGAGAAACAAAGCTTCAAAGAAGAAGCTTTCTCTAAACTGCAAATCAGCTACCTCCTCATGGACAACAACGGCGTAAGCTTAGCGGCGAAGGTAGGCGGTGAAGTTGCCGGCTTCATAATTGGAAGAATCGACTTCGTCCGAAACCGACCAGTTGGGCACGTAATGACTATTGATGTATCGCAAGTTTACCGACGGCAGGGTATCGGGCAGAGACTTATGGTTGAGTTGGAAGGCATCTTTAAACAGAAAGGCGCCACCGAATGTCGTTTGGAGGTGCGAGAGAACAATGTTGCAGCGTTGGGCCTTTACCAAAAGTTGGGATACCATCAGGTCGGTGTGCTTGAAAACTACTATGGCCGAGCGCACGGACTATATCTTATGAAAAACCTGTCTTGAATAGGTTAACCTTAGCATTTAACTCTGAAAACAACGGACACGTTCAAGACACAAACCCTTAAGAACGATGAATCCCTTACCTACGTTGGGGGCTATAGGAGATTTGTCCAAAAGACAAACCAGCGAGCAAGCACTTGTGAGGACAATTGTTGTTTTAATTCGAAACACAACTTGGCGTTGCGGCAAACTTGAGCGATCCATCGTAAAGCACCTCCATAAGCGACATGAAAACTTCGGTAAAGCCGAAATTTCAGTCAATGACATGATGTGCAGCTTGAATTTGGCTGGAGAGAAAAGAAATGAGTTTCTAGATGCCTTAAGGCGTCTAGAGAAGAGAAACATTATAAAAATGCTGTAGGCGCAGAAGTCCTCACAAAGTTCCTTTTTTATTTTACGAGTTTCTTGGCGCTTCCAATCCACATCTTCACAATTTTTGGAGAAACATTAAGCTTTGTTGCTACATCATCTGGAGCTGCATTAGCTAGTTCTTGGAGCGTACCTATTCCGATAGCTATCAGTTGTTCTGCTCTCTTTTGGCTGATGCAACGTATTTGTGAGAACTCTGACTTCGCCACTGCTGGGGTCGAAGCTGTGGCATTAATTGGTGCCATACATTCTTCGTCGACTGGACCTTGAATGGGTATTGCTTCAACCATTGGTACTTCAACAGGCTGGGTAACTTGAATTTGTGGAGGCGCTTCAACTGCAATTGGCGTTTCCACTTTTGGGGCGTCAACGAGTTGAGTTGTGGGTGCCTCAACGATGAGTCCACCAGTTTCCTGAACTGCTTCTGCCGGTACTGTTAGCGGTTCTGGTTGAACGGGAGTTGTGGTTTCTGAAGTTGCGGATGCTCCAACTTTTGGTCTGAGGAAAATGCCCCCGCCGACTGATAGAATTCCCATTATGGCTGTTGCTACAACGAACAGAAGTTGTCCATCTGCCTCTGCAACGTAAACATAAGTGATTGCAGTTAAAATGAATAATACAATTGCCAAGCCGTAAAGAGGGTAATCCAACCGCATATTATATCCCCAGTTCTGTATCTGCACCTAAACCGCTTAAATAATTTTCCCTAAAGAGCAGAGAAGGGATTTTTGGAAGTTGGATGCAGATCAGTCGCTACTTGAGCAATTCTTCTTCACTTGGGGGTTGCTTAATCAAGCCTTCTCTCATGAGCAGTTTCGCGGAGTCTCGAGCGTTCTGGATTATCGCGGTGGCTCGGTCATACAGTTCCTGCCTGCTAGGTTTTACTCGGGCCACGCCCTGCTCGATGGATTTCAAGGCGCACGCAACTGCAACCCTAGGGAATACTTCCCACTCTTCCATCCGGGGCAAAATGTCTTTCTCGTTCATGCCTCGTTCTTCTGCGAAGCGTGCCAGTTCCTGAGCAGCTGCAATGCACATGTCGTCAGTGATGGTTTTTGCCTTCACATCTAAAACGCCTCGGAAGATTCCTGGGAAACCTAAGCTGTTGTTGACTTGGTTTGGAAAATCGTTCCTGCCAGTTGCAACAATTCGTGCTCCAGCGGCTTCTGCTTCCCATGGCCAAATCTCCGGAATTGGGTTGGCACACGCGAAAATGACTGCGTCGTCTGCCATAGTTCTAATCCATTCTGGCTTAATTGTGCCTGGACCTTGCTTGGAGGCAGCGACTACGGCGTCGACGCCTTTGAATGCTTCTGTTATGTCGCCTATTCGGTTTTCGCCGTTGGTTTTCTGGGTTAGCTCGTATTTCCAGGGGTCTTCTTCTTTGGTTATATCTGTTCTGCCTTTGTGAACAACCCCTTTTGAGTCAACGAGGAATATGTTGCCTGGCTTAACGCCCCACTTCATTAGCACATAAGCTGTGCGAATATTCGCTGAACCGGAACCGACAAGCGTAATTAGAGCGTCCTCTGGTTTTTTGCCAACGATTTTGAAGCTGTTCATTAAACCCGCCAAAATAACCGTTGCAGTTCCCTGTTGGTCATCATGCCACACTGGAATCTGCAATCTATCCCGAGCTTTCTCCAAAACGTAGAAACATTTGGGTTTCTCGATGTCTTCCAGATTTATGCCGCCAAAAGTTGGCTCCAGCAGTTCGCACGTGCGGACAATTTCCTCGGGATCCTTTGTCTTGAGGCATATGGCTACGGCGTCTACGCCGCCCAAATATTTGAACAGCATGGCTTTGCCCTCCATAACGGGTAAACCTGCTTCTGGTCCGATGTCGCCTAAACCTAAAACGCGTGTGCAATCGGAGATTATGGCGACGCTGTTCCATCGGTTCGTCAGTTCAAACGATTTTTCTGGGTCCGCTTGAATTATTCTGCAGGGTGCTGCGACGCCTGGAGTATACCAAACCGCGAAGTCATCTGGGCTGTTGATGGCGCATTTTGGCATAACTTGCATTTTTCCTTCGTAAAATCGGTGCATCGCGGGCGATATCTGAGCGGGCTTTTTGGCTTTCGCAAGCAATTCTTCAACGGTGGGTTTTGCTTCAGGCGTTTTGGCAACCATAAAGTTTTCTCCTTATCCTGAGGGAAATGACTCTGCAAGCGTTTTAAAGTTTCCTTAACAGGAAATTCAATAACTGCCCAGGCTGAAATTTAAGAAATAAAGAAATAAAATTGTCACAAGCTGAATTGAAAAAATATTTGAAAAAAGAATGAAAGCGAAAAGAAGGGAATTTCTTCTTTAGGCGATTTTAATATCTGCGGTCTCGGAATCCGCCGCCGCCACGTCGGTCACGTCCACCGTAACCTCCGCCGCTGCCGCCAGCGCCGCGTCTGTCGCCGCCGTAGCCACCGCCACTGCCGCCGCGTCCTCCGCCAAAGCCTCGTCCGCCGCCGCCTCTGAAGGGTCTGCGTTCTTGCTCGTACGCTTTGCTAGAAACGTTGTTTTCTTGGTTTACTTCTGCTGTGAGTGGTTCTTTTGCCGGTTCGAGTTTGCCGTATTTGCCTATGTTTAGGCGTATGTTCCCCTTGAATAGGGTAACGTAGCCGTTTTCGACGCGGATAGTGTCGGCATCGTTAACTTTCGTTATGTTATCATCCCATAGTGTAAGGTAGACTACGCCTGTTTCGTCTCCGACTAATGCGTCGCAGACTTTGTGAGCTG
Source organism: Candidatus Bathyarchaeota archaeon (assembly GCA_017883615.1). Taxonomy (GTDB): domain Archaea; phylum Thermoproteota; class Bathyarchaeia; order Bathyarchaeales; family Bathycorpusculaceae; genus JADGNF01. Next base: position 3,336 of record JADGNF010000012.1, on the reverse strand, counting down.
AGCCATCTCTGCCCATGGGGATTTCGCGTATTTCACTTTTTGAAACAACCTTTGCTGTTACGTTTACTGCCCTAGATTGTGGGGTCAGTTCGCCAACTTTGGCTTCAACGGGTTCTGGTCGCTTGTTTTCGAAAAAACCTTCAACTGCCAATCTATTCAACACCTTGTAGTTTGTAAACTGACAAAGGTAGATTAGCTGATATTCTTAAGCATTGCGGTTTGATTGTTCCGCGGTCTTTAGGAGGTTCCATTTAAATCTGTTTTAAAGTTTTGTTGTTCATTTTTCCTTGGGGAATTCAAAATTAATCCGTTTCGTCTATTAATGAGAAACCTTTACTTGGAATACTTATGAGGCGCCCAATTGTCGTTGTTGCAGCGCTCGTGACGCTGATTCTAGTGCTCTCCATAAGCATAGGTTTTGTTTTCTTAAAATACGAAAACAGTGCAAATAATGGCGTCTCAACGACTCCATCATCGGCGCCTTCGAACTCACCCGAAACTACGCCTTTTGAAGCCAAACATTATACCTACACAGTAATTCACACATACCCGCACGATTCAACAGCCTTCACAGAAGGACTGGTATATGCCGACGGCAACCTGTATGAGAGCACTGGGGCTTATGCAAGTAATTCCACTTTGCGGCGCGTCGACTTAACTTCAGGCAATGTCCAATCTGAGGTTGCTACTCCCGACTTCGGCGAAGGAATAGCAATCGTTAACGACACTGTTATCCAGTTGACTTGGCAATCACATACTGGTTTTATTTACAACAAAACAAGTTTGGGCGTCATTGGGAGCTTCCCTTATCCAACTGATGGTTGGGGACTCACTTACGACGGCAAACAGCTGATCATGAGCGATGGTTCAAACAACTTGTATTTTTTGGACCCAATTACTTTCCAGCGGGTTAGTCAAGTTCATGTGCACGATGGCAGCGCTTCCATTGCGCAAATCAATGAGCTAGAGTATGTGAATGGCAGTATCTACGCGAACATCTTCCAGAGCCGTCAAATTGCCATAATTAACCCTGAAACCGGGCAAGTTACCGGCTGGGTTGACCTTTCGGGACTGCAAGGTTCAATTGGCGCCAACCCCGAATCCGTCCTAAACGGAATCGCATACGATGTAACTGGGGACAGGCTTTTTGTAACTGGGAAAGATTGGCCCAGTCTCTATGAAATAAGGCTTGTTCTAGCGTCCAAATGACTTATACGGGACAGAGCTTGAATGATGGGGCTGGCCACTTCCACAATACGTTTGCCTCTCAAGAAATAAATAGCAAGTGGAATTTCTAGAAAGTCTATTTTTCTTTCTCCTTTGAGCGGGAAAGTTCTCAAAATCCAACTCAACAACTTCGTCCCTTGAACAATTTTTCAGTTTAAAACAGGCTAAATCCTAAGTCGGGTTGAGTCTCTAACGCTTAGAACTAAATCAGGCTGAGTCCCTCCGCCAGATAATTGCATTTAAGCTATTTGTAAAGACTGAGCAATTTTTGGTTGCATTGATAGGATGAAGCTCTAAGAAAAGATATTAATGAATTACTATAGTGTCTTCGATTTTTTCGATTTTCAACTCGCGTTTTTTCACTATAGGTTCAATTTTCTTTTGAAGATGCTCGTCTAAAACGCATTTTATCATTATAACATGATCTTCGGGGGACTTCGAGATTTTTGGGTCCACAACTATACAGATTTTCTTTTCAATTGCAGGTTTATCAATTGCAACTATAAGTTCATGCACTGTAAACAAAGCTTTCATTTTTTCCAATTCAAGCAGAACCTTCAACTTTTGTTTGTTGGAAGTTAGATATTAGCTTTATTCTCAATTTCTCCATAGAAGCAGAAAAAAACCAGAGCTGGTTTTTCGCAAAATAAGGCCTGAAATGAGTGCAGGCAACCTGCCCGGTTAATGGTTAATTATTATCTGCAAGACAAATAACCTCAGCAGACTTATTAGCGATTCTTTAAAATAGCGGTTTAAATAAAATAGATTTGGGTGTAGTTTTCTTGAGCCTCTATTCTTTTAACGCTACGTTGAACCCTGTTGTCCCTTTTGATTTTTCCAAATCTCTCGAATTTCTATCTGATTTTAGTCCAACGCAAAATGAGCAAGAAGTAAAACTCGGTGCTTTCACAAAAGCCGTCCAGATAGAAGGTAAAACAGTTGCCTTTGAAGTAACTGACAAGGGAACCATTGAAGACCCAAAGTTAGAATTTACAGCATACTCAGAAGCAAAATTCGCTGACAAAGTCAAAGAGATAGTTACTGACAGGATAAGCTTCTTTCTAAGCCTACAAGACAACCTAAAAGAGTTTTACGAAATAGCCCAAAAAGACGAATTCATTCAACCTGCAATCAAGAAGTTCTATGGCCATAAACAAGTAAAGTTCTTGACGCCCTTTGAAATTGCGTGCTGGGCAATTCTAGCCCAAAGAATACCTATGGCTGTAGCTCGTAAAATGAAAGAAAACATTGTCAGCAAAGTAGGCGGTCAAATTAAGGTTAAAGGCATTGAATACCGTTCATTTCCTGAGCCGTCCAATCTGATAGCCGCAGCCAACGAGTTACCCATGTTGGTGCCTAACAAGAGAAAGGCAGAGTACCTATCATCAGTGGCAGAAGCGTTCAGCGAGGTTGAAGAGCAGTGGCTTAGAGTAGCGCCTTATGATGAGGTTCATGGTTGGTTGACGGACATAAAGGGTATTGGAGATTGGTCAGCCAATTTTGTGATGATTAGGGGATTGGGAAGAATGGAGGAGCTGTCAAACATAGAACCGCAGCTTGCTTTGGATGTTGCCAGAATTTATGCCGGAAAACATGATCAAATAAGTAATGAAGAAGTTTGCCAGATAGCTGAGAAATATGGTAAGTGGAAAGGATATTGGGCTTATTACCTCAGAATATACGCAGAATTTGCATATGTTTTTGATAAAGGAAAAGCGCGTCTAATGAAGTGAATCGACGCACATTCCAAGAGGGTTAAAAACCTTTAATGGGGCTGGCCGGATTTGAACCGGCGTCTATAGCGCCCGAGGCTACAAGCCTGGACCAAGCTAGCCGACAGCCCCCTGAGGTTGGGTAGTGGACTCTATGTTCTTTGTGGGTCACCAAAATAAGCATTCCTAAAGGTTGAAGCCTAATCGGACTCGAGACTGGTGGAAGCCGGTGTTGAGGCAGAGTTGCTTCTGCAATAATCAAAGAATTTAGAAAAATTGGTTCTGGGCTGCTTAGTCTTCTTCTTCGTCGACGCCTTTGCGCTCGTTAATCGTCAACGTATCTTCTTCGCCAGCGATAACCCGGTAGCTGCCCTTGAGATCTTTATGATGCAAAAAC
>JADGNF010000065.1 GCA_017883615.1 Candidatus Bathyarchaeota archaeon | reverse complement strand
GGGGGTAGGTTGCTGTGGAGCAAGAGGAGGGTAGGTGGGTTAGAAACGTAGCTTTCCTATCGATGAGGTGGAAAGGCATGTTTGCGCCTTTAAATAAGGGGGTATAGAAGAAAAATCGCAACACGTCTGCACCTTTCTTGTTCTTGAAGGTGAATCGGGGATGCGGAAGGTTTATTTCGATATTGTCCACCCATTTTTTTGTCAAGTGGTCACGTTGGCAAAAGGACCGAAAACCAAGTTCAAGGAATTGCTCAGCACCCGCGGTTACGACGCAGAATTAGCGGATTTGCTCTGGAAATGGTACGACTTCACCGAAAAGAAAGGGGTAGCAAGCTTCTGATCCATAAATTAACTGTTCACCTAATTCTACAATATGCGTATATGTGTTGTACAGACAATATACGTTGTTCAACAAATATCCAATAATAAACAAATCACCATCATATTTGTGAAGACGCGCACAGTATTATTAATCTATATGGAAATCACGTCCCACAGATACGCTTTTAGAATTCGTTAGCCTTATTAGCACTTCCACCGATATAGCCTGCGTAAGGACGCAGAGGAATCATGTCAGGGAAATCACCATCCAAAGATGAAGCCTTAGAAGCATTAGATTTTATCGTTAACGTTCTCAAGGAACACGAAAAAGACCTCGACAAGCTCGTGAGCGAATTAGGCTCAGTTGCAGGCCAACTGGGAGAATCAGGGGAATTAAACGGCAAAGTGAAAAAAATCGAGGACAAACTCAACGGCCTCCAAAGCGACGTTGGCAACTTAGTAAAAACCCTTTCAATAACACCCCGCCAAACAAACTCGCCCGCAACAACACCGGCAATCCAGGAATACTCCAACCCCGAACCCACAAACCAGCCTGTCCAAAACAGCATGCCACTCACCTTACAATGTAAACAATGGGAAGACTTCCAAGCGTTAGCTGTTCAAGCCCAAACAGTATCTTTCGCTTTTAAAGACGCCGAAAAAACGCTTGAAATCAACGCTTTTAAAAACAACCAACTCATCATTTATCGCGGTGAAACACCAAAAATATTTTCCCTGCTAAAAACTTACTTAGGCAAGCAACTGGCAGTTCCAGAGAAACAAATCCTAGAAGGCGAAATAGCCCTCGGATAATCAACGGTCCCAAAACATCTTTAGCGATTTTGTTATTTCTGTATCCAGAATACGCAACACTTTAATAACCTGTTATCTTAAGTCTTGAGATGTAGAACTGATGGGTGAATGAGGTTGAAGGCACACCAACCAGCCAAAAAGTACATTTTCCGTTTTCGAAGCCTTCTCCTTTCTCCTCGATGACGGATGGCGTTGGTCGCCAACAAACAATGACACCACCCTTCTTCTCTACAACCAATCCCAAGATGAAATTGATGACAGCAGAAACCGGGTTGCAAACAAAAATCCTTCGTGAAGCGCTAAATTTTCAAAAAAGCATGGAAGAACTCCGTTTACTCAAGATGGTTTCAAGAGACCTGCGCAAACTCAAGAAGATGACGCGGCTGAAAAAGTACGATTAACAAACCGCCCTAATAATTGAACAAAGAAACTTATCAAAAAACAAGAACAAAGAAAGGTTAAGGTTTAGCTCGCTGAAACAACTTCAGCAAACGTGTTCAACTCAACATTTAAAGCTGGCTTAACAGCTTCCGAAACCCGCGACGCAATGATCCGCTTAATGTTCTTCTCGCTTGCAATGTCAACAATCCGCTGCGTAATTATGCCGTCGAAAACCAAAGTGTCCACACCAGACGCTTGCTGAAGCTTCTCAGCCAACTGGCTAACTGGCAATCGTTCAATCTGCTCCAACTTCTCGTTAAGCAAAACTGCTTCAAGCGAACCAATCAGAGCCTTTGCCGTTTGAGTGATCTGTTCTGGAAGCTCGACCTTAATTTTTGGTCGCTCGGGCACTCTTTCAGGAGCCCTTTCCGGCATCCGTTCCTGTGGTCTTTCGGGACGCTCCATCTTTTTAGGCTTAAACAAGTCAGCTACAGCAATTCTTTGATCTATTGCTTCAGCGATTTCTTTGCAATTGCATTCCTCAATTTCCTTCCCGCGAGGTGCACGCCCAACATATTTTACGCTGGTAACCTGAAGAAGCTCTTTAAGGATCAAATCTCCGCCACGGTCGCCGTCCAAAAGTGCAGTTGCTTCTTTTTCTTTAGTTAAACGCTTTATGGATTCGGGAACTTTGGCCCCTTCCAATGCAACAGTATTGGTTATGCCACAGCGCATGAGGTTAATAATATCTGCACGACCCTCAACAACATAGATTTCTCTGCTGCTTTCAAGCGTGGGTCCTGCAGGCAAATCTTCAGGCCCGTATTTCTCGACTTTGCCGGCTTTCATGGTTTCGCTGATTTCTTTGTAGATTTCGTCAACACTTGGCATAGATTCAATGTTCCACTTGTGCAAGATGTCTTTGGCTCGGTCGATGATGATTTTTCTGCGAGCTTCGCGTATGTCTTCGATTTTTTCCAGAAAAACTTTTGCACTGCATGGTCCGACTCGGTTTATGCTTTCAACTGAGGCTGCAATTAATGCGGTGCTCACGCGGTCCAAGCTGGTAGGTATGGTTATGGTTCCGTTTGTGCGGTCATTTTTGCTGTGCAGGTCAATTTCGATTCTGCCGATTCTGCCGGTCTTCTGGAGTTCTCTAAGGTCAAGTTCGGGTCCGAATAAGCCTTCGGTTTGTCCAAAAACTGCGCCGATTACGTCGGGTTTTTCTACGACGCCTTCGATGTCAAATTTCGCGTGTATAACATACTTTATAGTGAACGTTTGGGATGTTCCCGTAAGTGTTACCTCCTGATTTTATGACTTAGTTAATTAATTATCTTCTGCAAGACTGCGATTTTTCGCAGTCCATACATCAGTTAATTGTTACTGAGTTACTATCTTGAATTATGCGACTGCGTTTAATAACACTTGTGGTGTCCAAATCTACGCTATAATCAGCACCCATTACAGCAGATTCCAACGTTGAACATCACAAAGAAATGAACGAGACTATCCTTCTGAGATTCCTGAACCATCAACAGAGTGGTTAACGCGAAAAACGATGAATTCGGCAGGTTTCGTAGGAGCAACTCCGATAACGATCAGGATTCTGCCATTGTCTATGTCGCTTTGGGTCATGGTAGTGCGGTCGCACTTTACGAAAAAAGCCTCTTCAGGCTTTGCTCCTTGAAGGACACCGTTTTTCCACGCGGTTCGAAGGAACTCTGTAATTGTCTGTATAGCTTTTGTCCAGGTGATTTGGTTGTTGGGTTCAAAAATAACCCACTGCGTACCTTTCAAGATTGAGTTTTCCAGATACGTGAAAAGTCTTCGGATGCTGACATATTTCCAAAGCGAGTCAACGCTGAGTGTTCGGGCACCCCAAACTGTGATACCTTTGCCAAGGAAACTGCGGATACAGTTTATACCATCCAAGTTGAACAGGTCTTGCTGAGAACTGCTTATCGAGAATTCGAGACCTACGACGCCCTCAACGACGACGTTTGCAGGCGCCTTTTGTACGCCCCTTTCAAGGTCACTACGCGCGTAGGTGCCTGCAACATGTCCGCCAGACGGAACCAGAAGCACCTGCCCCGAGGACACGCCAGAAACTTTTATCCACGGAAAATAAAGCGCGGCGTAGGATGTGCTGCGCGGCTTTGTGACATTAGAGGGTGTTTGCCCTTTGACGGAGTCGATTATAGCGAAACGGTTCTTGAGCACTTCGCAATGGGAAATCAAAGCGTCAGTCAAGCCGGGCACGGACTGGGAGTTTGGCGCGTAAACAATCGAAACATCATCCAACTTCGCCAAACCGGCTAAGCCGTTTCCCTGCCCAGAAGTGCCAATATAATCGGACACAACTAGCTGACCGCTCGTCGGAGTCACTTTTGCAACATAACATTTTCCGCCGCCATTCAAGAAAAACCCCTGCACCGCGTAAGGCAAATAATTGTCCACACCAAAAAAACCGCCGAAAACCCTTTGATAATCTTGCCAACTCTTAACCAGCGTTGGCGTGATAGGCCCTTTTTCGGTTTCTCCCAAAAAACCCGCGGTGCTTGTCGTTACACCTTCAATTGAAGCGGGGTTTATGTTGATCCCGGCGATTCTAGTAGTTGTCCTCAGTTTTGGTTGTATCGTAGGTTGGGACATAATGGTTCGCCAATTTACGTTGGAGGCCTCTTCTGGGCATACTGGTACCGACGTGGCCGGCCTAGCCTGGTGAGCACGTTGTCTTTAACAAGGTCAACGAGTGCGTGGGCGACTGCAGTGCGGTCGTAATGGAATCCCCGTCGAGCGAGCTCGCTGTGCACGTCGTCTAATCCTTTTGGTTCGCTGAACCAGCTTTCTTCCCAGAGTTTTTGGATGACGCCTTTGCATGTTTCCGCGCGTGGTGGTGAAGCTTGGCGTTCGGTTTGGGCAGCGACGAGTTGTGTGTCTTTTAGTCTGGCGGTGACTGTACTGAGGATGCGTTCGACGGCGGTTTGGATTTGGTCTTCTTGGGATTCGATTTCGAATTCTATCTCGCCGATTTTCATTTTGACCTTGATTGGTGGTTTTTGGGGTTGTTCTGTCAAACTCTGACCTGCAGATATTGTATATTGTATTGTACAAGATGTACAAGCGCAACAGTTATATATTTCACCAATAGATATTGCATATTGGTGAATCAGGTGATTGAACAATACACAATAACAACAACACCCAAATATAACTTTCCACAATCCACCCCCAACACAACCCTACCGCAACGCTTCATCGAACTCAGCATCAACAGCCTCCGCCAAGTCCGCACCAACGCCTTCCAATACAACCCCCAAACCATGCAACAAGAAAGCACCACAACAGACTACCCCATACAAATGCAGCTCAAACGCCAACCAATACCCCTCTCACCCAAACACCAAGAAACGACCGTCTCCGGCGTAGACACCTCAACCATAAAAATCGGCGAAACAACCACAGGCATTATCGTCGCCATCCGCGGAGCAACCGTCCATCGCCAAAACCACAACTACCGCTACACTCGGCTGGGACCGTTCATATTCCACATAACCGAAGAAAACAAAAACGCAGTCTACAACAGCCTGGAACGCACCTACTTTAACACCCCCTATAACACTCACCAATCCACTCCGCCGCTTATGCAAATGCCCACCCGCTTAGCAAGTCTTCTCGAACATTGGCTGCAAGGCAACCTCACCAAAACAACTTGCAGCGGCATCATACTTTTTGACGGCAGCTTAACCAGCGGAACCATCGACACACCCACAAGTCGAATGCGAGAAATCCTCTCCGCCGCAAGAAGAAACAACAATGTCGTTTTGGCGTTTAGCAAAGCCACCAGCATGCGCTCCAACGGCTACCTCATCACAGATTTGCTCCCCGAAGGCGAAGCCCCATACCTGCTGGAAACTCTCGGACTACGCTTTAAAGCGCCCACCATTCCATTGGGAGACGTTTACGTAGCGCGACTGCACAAGGCAAACATGGCTTTCCGCTTAGACATTGACTGCGAAGTTCCAGTTCAAAGCAGGATGGAAGCCGTCGAGAAACTCTTGGGCAACGACGTGATGCAACAAGGATACCCCGAAACATTGCGGCTAGCGCACATTTTGTGCACTTTCACAGCGAACGAAGTTCTGGCGATGCAGCACTTCATCACTCGAAGGCACGGCATCCAAATCGTGAACCGACCCGACATGCATCGACTACTGTTTGGACCGTTTGGCAGGGAGGGCTACGCGTGAAACTGTACAAGAAAGAAGGCAACATAATCCAAATCCTGAGTTTTCCAACCGAGAACGCCGAGAAAGGCGACTACCTGATGGTTGAGGACGCAGACGCCGCCAAAACGCTCATCGTACAGGTCATTGATGTTCAGTTTGCGGCCGTTCCGGGCGTTCTAGAAGAACTGTTGCGCACGCTACCTGATGGTGGCGAACAAATTCAAGGCGAAGACATCGACCCGCTGGAAATCGCACCCCATATCACCTACATTCAAGACGCCAGTTTACTAGTATGCAAAATTCGAGCCACACTCGAAAACGGCTTGCTCAACCCAAGCAGCAGTTGGCTTCCCAGCCGTTCTCAATCCCTCATAAAGAAAGTTTCAGTTCCTGCGCTGATGAAGCTGGCGAAGGTAGATGGGAAACTGCCAATTATTCTTGGCGGAACCAAAGATTCTTCCCTCCTCACAATAGATGCCACCGACCTCGACGGCACACTTAACATAATCACGGGAAAGAAGGGCTGCGGCAAAAGCCACCTAAGCAAACTCCTCATGGCTAGCCTAGTTGGCTACAAAGCCACCGTAGTTATCTTCGACTTAAACGGCGAATACGGCAGCATCGGCATGACCAACGACGGCAAACGAAACATGTACTACGACAAAATCTACGCCTTGACCCCCAGCCAGAACTTCAAAGTCGCCCTTAACCAACTTCACCTCAACGTCGTTTTGGGCATACTCGTCAATGCTTTGCACTTGCCGGGTACGTCGGCGCGGGAGTTCAAACATATATGGAAACAACTCAAAGACCAGGGCAAACTAACTCTAGCGGAGCTCCACGATGCAATTCGGAACTGCAACTGCAATCAGCACGTTCGTGACGCGTTAGCATCCCGCTACTTCTCACTCATGAACTCAGGTTTCTTCACCGACAACCTCGCCGAATCTACTTTGCTCGAAGACAGTTTACTCAAGGCCAAAGAAAGCGGCGGCGCCATAATAATTAACCTCAAAAACACTGGGAACATTGATCGGCAAATCGTGGTTGAATACGTTTTGGGTAAGCTGGTAGATTCGTTGCAGGGTTGGAAGCTCAAAGCGGTTTTCCTCTTCGCTGAAGAAGCCCATCTATACCTGCGGGAAACCTACTGGGATGACATCGTTACCCGCATGCGTCACTTTGGCATATTCACCACGTTCATAACCAATCAGCCCGACACAATCCAGGAAACCATCTACAGGCAAGCAGACAACATTTTCCTCTTCAACTTCACCAATGAACACGACCTGGACATCGTCAGCAAAGCTGCACGTGTAGACGCCGAAACCGTACGCTCAATTGCTAGAGATTTGCCGCCGCATCACTGCCTCACGCTTGGAAGAGTTGTGAGGGATTTTCCAATGGTCACAAGAGTACGTACGTTGGATCTAAAAACTATGGGGGAGACAAGGCTGTTCTTCACGGTTCAAAACTAGCGACTTGAATTTTCTTTTTGTTTTTGACAAAAAATCGGCGGAAAGAAGGCGTCAAATCGTACGCTTCCACTTCGCCTATGGCGACCCATATGAGTTCGTCGGCATCGCTTGAAGCGTTCGGTTCGCCAGTTGCGTTGACCATGTAATCAATTATAACATAGTGGTATTCGATTTTGCCTTCTTTGTCTAAGTGCACTTGATCCACAACATCAAGCAAATTGGCAGTTTTAACTTCCAGCCCTGTTTCCTCTTTGGTTTCCCTTGCCACTGCATCTTCAAGGCTCTCCCCAACCTCCACAACCCCTCCAGGAATCGTCCATTGCCCACGCGCAGGCTCGTTCCCCCGCTTTTCCAACAGGATTTTGCCTTCGCGCAGGATGATGGCTCCAACTCCCACGACGGGTTGGTCGGGGTAGAGCCGCTTCACCATGTCTACTCGTACCTCAATGCATCGACCGGTTTTAGTTTGGATGCACGCCATGCGGGGTACAAAGCGAAGATGACGCTAACTCCGATGCCAAAAACCAAAGCCAAAACGAACACTTCCGGCGTCAAAATGGGTGTTATGCTTAGGGCGCCTCCGCCTCCTGCGGCTGCTCCGCCTCCGAATAAGCCGCCGCCTCTGCCAAACACGACCGCGACCACGTTTGCCAATCCCCATCCTAGTGCTATGCCGACGAATGCGCCGATTAAGCCGATAATCACTGACTCGCAAAGGAATATAGCTAGAACCGTTCTGCTTTTCATGCCCAATGCCTTGAGGATTCCGATTTCGCGGGTGCGCTCGATCAGGGAAACTATCATGATGTTCATAATGCCTATGCCTGCGACCAAGAGAGATATGGCTGCGATTCCAGCGAGGAAAAGTGTGATTGTTCCAAAGATGGTGTTGAGCAAATCGATTACCGCGTTTGCTGAGGTCACGCTGACTTGACCGGAGAAGTGGTCGGTTATGAGTTTGGAGACGTTAACGATGGTGGCGTTGTCGCTGTTCTTGAGTTTAACGACAATCATGCTTGCCTGGTCAGTTCCAAAAAAGCTTTGAGCGTTGGAGATGGGAACGTAAACGCCGTTGTCTGCGGGTCCACCGATGCTAAAGCCCCCAATCTTCCCCAGCACCGCAGAAACGTGACCCGTGTAGGTCTCGTTGACAAACGGCAAGGTTGTAGCGTTAGTCCACTTCAACGTAACATCGTCGCCTGCAGCGGCAAAGATTGTGCCGTTTAGTCTCTGATCGCTTACGCGGGCGCCGATTACGATGTCATTGCCGCTTGGGTTTAGGGGTATGGTTCCGGTTGACGCTATGAAGGTAGTGCCGTAAATGCTTGCGAACTGGGAGAAGTTAACGCCGGATATTCCGCCATTAATTTGCCTAACGGCACCTGCCGAATTCACGATATAACCAGGCTGCTGGATGACAGCAAACGACGTCTCTATGTCTGGCGACAAACGGTCAATTTCAGTTGTGTAATTGATGTAGAGGTTGAAACCTGAACTTGCTTCTGCGCCGCCTCCAAGTCCGCCCCCGCCACCACCGCCTCCTCCGCCAAAACCGCCTAAGCCACCCGTGGCAGGAGTCACGATTAGGGTGTCTGCCGCCAAGCCCTTTTCAAGTTGCCCCGTGATGGTTGTTTGCAAACCCGTCGAGACGGAAAGCAAAGCCACGATAGCCGCAATTCCTATAACGACGCCTAAAATGGTTAAGCCTGCACGGAGCTTTCGGAGTCTTATTGCGCTAAACGAATAGGAAAATACATCTCTTATCCTCATGTCAGTTCACCACATCAGAAGAAATTTCTCCGTCGAAAACCTGAATGGTTCGTTTGGCTTCTTTAGCCAAGTTCTGGTCGTGCGTAACCATTATGATGGTGACGCCGTCGGCGTTAAGTTTCCTAATTAGCTCTATGATTTCGTGAGCAGTTTTGGAATCGATGTTTCCTGTTGGTTCATCCATCAACATGAAACGAGGGTTATTCCCCAAAGCGCGTGCAATAGCGACTCGCTGCTGCTGACCGCCGCTGAGTTCAGCTGGCTTGTGGTTCATTCGATCTTTCAGGCCAACGGTTGTAAGAAGTTCTTCTGCACGTTTGTTGCGTTCTGCTTTGGTCATGTTTGCTATGGACATTGATAGTTCAACGTTATCTTTAGCTGTGAATCGGGGGATGAGGTTGAAGAATTGGAAGACGAAGCCGATTTTGCGCCTTATGTCTGTGAGTTGGTTATCGTTTAGGGTGGAAACCTCTACGCCGTCTATGAGCAATTTTCCCGACGTTGGCTTGTCTAGTGCGCCGATGAGGTTTAGGAGGGTCGATTTGCCGCTTCCCGATGGCCCCAGAATAGAGAGGAATTCGCCTCGTTCCACTCTAAGGTTTAAGCCCCGAAGAGCTTCTACAGGAACTTTACCGAGCATGTAGGTTTTTCTGAGCCCTACTGCTTCTACTACTGGAGTGGACATATCTGTTTTCACGCTCTTTTTGCCTTTAGGTTCGAGTTCTAATCTTGCTTTTAGGGATTACGTTTTTCAGGTGCGGTATTTCCATAACAACATAATGAAAAACCCAGTTGCGGGTGCAAGAAAACTCCAACCTATGGTATCAGAGGTATACAATAGTTAAAGATTGACGGCCAAAGAATGCTGAATATGCTTGATTGAAAAGGGTTATTCTACTGTCGTCCCGACTTTTTCTCCATTCACTGCCGCCATAGTGTTCTCGGGCGTGAACCCGTTAACTACAATGAGTTTGACTCTTTTGTGTTTTAGAACTTTGACGGCTTCGGGATCAATTATTTGATGAATTCCCGCTTTATGCACAGTTTCGGAAAGGACGTTTTGCAAATGATCGAAGCTCAAATGGTCGAGCTTCACAGCATCAGCAAATTTACGTGGGTCCTTATCGTAGATTCCATCTTGGTCCGTGCCTTTAACAAGCAAATCCGCGCCAACCCGTTCCGCAACTAAGGCGGCAACGGTGTCGGTGGTGATTCCCGGCTTGAGCCCGCCCATAACCACAACTTTCCCCTCTGCGAGACACTCGGCTGCGTCTTCAAGCGTTACTGCAACTTTGCTGCAGGCTAAGTCGCCAAATTTCTTGAGGAAAAGCTGCGCAAACAACCTTGAAACGGAAATCGCGATTTCATCTTGCGCCTGCATTCCAAGCCCCAAGTTTTTGGCGATGTTGATGAATTCTCGTGCCAACGTGCCGCCGCCGACAACAACGGCTACTTCGTGTCCTTGTTGTTTCACTGACTTTAGAAGCTCAACATATCTGCTCATCAGTTCTGTGTTTATTGGCGACGCTACGACTGATCCGCCAATCCTGAAGACTATGCGCATAACTTAAACGCCTCTCGCTTCTGGATACAGTCGAGTTCTGGTTAAAAATCCTTCAGGTATATCAGGATGGGAAACTAAGAATGTTACGCCTCCAAATCTAAAACAAGGCCAAAGAAGACAAAAGACCGGAGTCTTCCCAATAGACAAACAAAAAAGATATTGTTGTATTGCTCCCTTCTTTCACATGTGATTATGGGCTTTGACGTTTCCCTGTTGATACAGGATGTGGTTTACTTCTCCTTGCTCCCCCAGCAAAAAGCAAACGCGCTAATCGCATTTCTTTTCTTAGGAGGTGATCCGGCCGCAGGTTCCCCTACGGCCACCTTGTTACGACTTTTCCCCCCTCACGAAACTTAGATTCGACGCCGCCAAGATGACGACGCCTCACCCAAAAGTCGCTCGGGTGGAACGACGGGCGGTGTGTGCAAGGAGCAGGGACGTATTCACCGCGCGCTAATGACACGCGATTACTAGGGATTCCATGTTCACGAGGGCGGGTTACAGCCCTCGATCCCAACTACGGCAGGCTTTCGAGATTGCCTCCCCCTTTCGAGGTCGGAACCCATTGTACCTGCCATTGCAGCTCGCGTGTGGCCCGGGAGATTCCGGGCATACTGACCTGCCGTGGCCCGCTCCTTCCTCCACTTTATCAGTGGCGGTCTCCTCAGTGTGCCCAGCACAAGACTGGTTGCAACAGAGGACGCGGGTCTCGATCGTTGCCTGACTTAACAGGACACCTCACGGCACGAACTGGCGACGGCCATGCACCTCCTCTCAGCTCGTCTGGCAAGACCTTTAATCTGGCCTTCACACTGCTGTCGCTCCCGGTGAGATTTCCGGCGTTGACTCCAATTAAACCGCAAGCTTCACCCCTTGTGGTGCTCCCCCGCCAATTCCTTTAAGTTTCAATCTTGCGATCGTACTCCCCAGGCGGCAGG
>JADGNF010000064.1 GCA_017883615.1 Candidatus Bathyarchaeota archaeon | reverse complement strand
TTAGGGATTGGCAAATGCTAGTTTCTGAGGCTGGGACCTGTTGACGATTGATAATTGGCATGTATGTTGATGCCGCCAAGGTTTGTTCGGCTGTCTATTTCGATGTTGCTTACCGCAGGGTAATTGTCAGATAGGATTGGGGATTGGTTACCTGAAAAATGCTTTACATCCACATGTATGCTTCCCAAGTTGGTCTGTGAAGTGAGTTTTGCGCCGACATCGCCATCAACGATTAAGCCAACGTTCACTGAACCCAAATCTGTAACTGCATTAACTTGTAGGTTTCCATGAAGAGTCTTGGTTTGGGTTATGTCCATCGTTACTGCACCAGCGTTGGTATGTAAATCAACTGTGTTGTTTCCTTCAACTTGGACTTCATTCATTCGAATATCAACGCTTCCTGCTTGAGTTCTAAGGGTTACATTTCCTGCGATTGTCAAGTTATCAAGGTTTGCTTGAACGGCCCCCGCTGCCGATTGCAGGTTAAGGAATCCAAAGGTTGCGGGTTTATCTGCAGTTAAGCTGACTTGCCCTGCTTGAGAGGTAACATTAAGGTCCAGGATTAAAGCTGAGTTAACGTAGATGTTACAGTTAACGTTGAATCTGGAAAAAACATTTGATTGCGTGATCTTTGCGGTTATCGTTAACTCGTTGTTTACGGTATCATTGTAGAAAGCCACTTGGATGGGGCCTTCGCTGCCGCCGTTGATGCCTTTTGAAGCGGTTCCATAGAGCGTAATTAAGAAATTATTGTTATAGGTTACGTTCTGGGTGAAAACATTTACTTTTAAAGCTTGAGAGTCAACATTTAGGTTCAACTTTTTGATGCCTGCCGTGTTGTCCTGGTATGACTGGTTAATGTTTACCGTCGCAAACGATGCAGTAAGCAGAATCGCAACCACTACACCTCCAACTAAGATAGCTATTAACACAATAGCTGCTATGACAAGTGGCTCGTTTCGGGTTGGCTTGATTGGCGCTGAGGGAACTTGAAACATATAAGGGTCTATGACTGGTGTGCCGCATTTTTGGCAGAAATGAGCATCCTCATCAAGTTTAGTTCCGCATCTACGACAATAAGGCACAATGAAACCTCAAGTTACAGGGTATTGCACACAGGAAATTTAAGGCTTACCACTTTGTAACTTATTGACTATTTGATATAGCCAAACTGTTGTTGTTTTTTGTCAAAAAGAAGTAAAGATTTGTTATTCGCTCCATTCTGGTTCTGGCCGCTTAAACTTTTTTTCTTCACCTATCCAGTACCCAACAAACCCGCCCAGAAGCGGCGCAATAACAAACACTGTTAATAGAAAAGGCCAACCATCAGCCAAAAAGAACGTTGGCCCATGAAAGGCAGCTATAGACATGATGGTGAAAAATGCAGCACCGAAGAACGAAATAGCGTATCCTCCTCCTGCTCCCACAAGTATAAAGAATAATTTGTTCCGTTGATGGGCTCGTTTGCTATGGAATTTTTCATGTATTTTTTTTATAGTTGTCGAATTTGATTTCTGGGAAAAATATCAGCTCATCTACCGCATTGTGACCTTTCTCGGTAAGCACGTATTGTCCACCTGGTCGTTTAGAGACACCTTGTTCATTAAGTAAATACTCATCATCTTCAGCCTTTGTAACTAAATCGCTGAGAATTTCCAATTGGCTGTGCAGTTCTTGCGGGTTATCCATCTTTAACTCTTTCATTAAATCCTCAAAACTCAGGCGGTCATACTCACCTAGCTTTAACAGTATTTTTTGGCGAATCGGATTCTTTAAAAGCTCATGCAACTCTGCAAGCCTGTCATCGCTCATATCTGTTCTTATCCCTTGATTGTGAATTTGAGGCTTTCCCAAAATCCGAGAATTTCGTGTATTTGTATGGTATGTAGGGATGCCCATACCTTAGTACGATGGGTATACCTAATTTTTTTTCTTACAGAGTGATAAAAAGAACTTTACTTGTTCAGATTCTTTGATGCATAGCTGCTAGTAATTTTAAATAGGGACGATACCAAACGATTGTTGATGATACCTTTGCCTGAAAAAGTTTTAGTTACATCCGCTTGGCCTTATATCAATGTCACCCCTCACCTTGGCAACCTCGTCGGTTCAGTGCTGTCCGCCGACGTAACAGCTCGATATTACCGCCTAAAGGGCAGTGACGTTTTGATGGTGAGCGGTTCAGACACCCATGGCACCCCCATTGAGGTGGAAGCCATAAAACAAGGCATAACGCCAAAAGCTCTCACCGACCGCAACCACGCCCGCGTTGCAGAGCTTTTCCGCCGATGGGACGCCTCTTTCGACAACTACACCAGCACCGAAAGCCCCATCCACAAGGCATTCGTCCAAAAAACCCTTCTAGAAATCCAAAAAAACGGCTTCATCTTCGCCCAAGACACCCAAATGCTCTACTGTGAACACGACCAACGTTTCTTGCCCGACCGCTTCGTGGAAGGTAAATGCCCTTATTGCGGTTGCGAGAAAGCCCGCGGTGACCAATGCGACATCTGCGGCAAACTACTGGAACCTACCGCACTTGTGGACCCATACTGCGTCCTGTGCAAGAGCAAACCCGTAATAAAAACCACAAGGCATTGGTACATTGACCTCACAAAACTCTCAGAACCCCTCACCCAATACCTCAAAAATAATCCACACCTTCCAACTAACGTCAAAAACTTTAGCTTAAACTGGATAAAAGAAGGCTTAAAACCACGAGCCGTTACGCGCGACGTCGAATGGGGCATCCCAGCACCGTTTGAAGGTGCGGAGGGCAAAACCATCTACGTTTGGGTGGACGCGGTTTTAGGTTATGTTTCTGCAACCATAGAGCAGAGCCAACATTTGGGGCAGCCTGAGAAGTGGCGCGAATTCTGGTTCGATCCGCAAGCAAAAACACTGTATTTCGTAGGTAAAGACAACATTCCCTTCCACACAATAATCCTGCCAGCTCTACTTTTGGCGTCGGGTCAAGGCTACAATTTACCCTGGAATGTTTCCGCCACGGAATTCCTTCAATTCAAAGGTCAAAAAGCCTCAAAAAGCCAACGTGTCGGCATATGGATAGATGAAGCCCTAGAAATGTTCCCCCTCGACTATTGGCGCTTCTTCCTTATTGCAACCCGCCCCGAAAGCAAGGACACCAACTTTACGTGGACAGCGTTCACCGAAAAAATCAACTCCGATCTAAACGACACTTTCGGCAACTTCATCCACCGCACACTTAGCTTCATAAACAGCAAATTCGAGGGACAAATTCCGGCGCCAACTAAACTCGACAAAGATGATGAGGCTGTTTTGCAAGCACTAAAGGACAAAGTTGGGCAGGCTGCGAAGGAAATTGAGGATTCATGGCTGCAATCCGCCGCTAACACGCTAATCAGCATCAGCCGAATAGGCAACCAGTACCTAAACACCAAAGAACCTTGGAACCTAATGAAGACCGACAAAGAAAAAGCAGGAACCATCTTCTACGTGACAGCGCAAGTGGTCAAGGCAATAGCAGTGGTTTCCGAACCCTTCATGCCCCAGACGGCGCAGCAACTTTGGCAAACACTAAACCTACCCGAGACAGTAGGAAAAAGCAACTGGAGCGACTCTTTAAAACCCATTGAAGCAGGACACAAAATCACCAAACCTACACCGTTATTCCACAAAATCGATGCAGACGAAACAAAACTTGAGGAGATGCTGGCGCAGATAAGAGCAAAGGCACCTGCAAAATAGGAGCTAATTAATGCAGATTAAAGCGGACCTCCACGTTCACACAACCTATTCAAAAGATTCATTGATAACGCCAAAAGACCTCATTTTTTATGCTAAGAAACGGGGTTTGACCGCGGTAGCGGTTACCGATCATAACGAGCTTGAGGGTGCCTACAAAATTGCTAAAGAAACAGATTTTTTAATTATCCCGGGTATGGAAGTCTCTAGCAGCGACGGGCACATCGTAGCCCTAAACGTTAAAGAGATCATCCCTCGAGGACTCAGCGCCCCCGAAACCGTGGTGCGGATTCATAAGGCAGGCGGCGTTGCAATCGCATGCCACCCCTATGCCTACTTCAAAGGAAGCTTAGAAGGAAATGTCTGCGAAACTTTTGATGCTATCGAAATAATAAACGCCCGAGCCTTTCCTTTCAAAAGAAATGTAAAAAAAGCCACAGAAACCGCAGACCGCCTGAACCTTTCGCGGGTAGCAGGAACGGACGCTCATTATGGTCCCCAAATCGGTTACGGCTACACTGTTATTGAAGCTGAAGAGGCAAGCGTGGAAGCCATTGCAAAAGCCATTGTGGATGGGCATTGTCAACCTTTCGGCCAAGCTGTGCCTCTAACATTGAATCTTATGCAGGAGTTTGAAAGGGTAAAGCGCTGGTTAACAAAGGGTAGCCGCATTTAAGCTAACCTAGGGTTTAGTTGCCTCGAAGGGTTTGCCTTCTTGTTTGCACAATTTTTTAACTAGGTTTCGCCCCATCGCTGCGCAACCAGGAATCCCAGCGCCGCCAGCTGAACTGCCAACCATAAAGAAGCTCTTAAGCCCCGGCAGAGTTTTTGGTGGTCCTCGAAGCAGACGCATTGTATCAAAGAAGCCCCAGTGAGATTCATATCCTTCACCTATGCCTGTGTAGCGTTCGGTCGTCATCGGCGTGGCAACATCGGAGACTTCCACTTGGTCTTTTATGCCTGGAAAACGCTTCTCCAAATTATCGAGCACAGTTTGGGCAACTATTTGTTTTTGAGCTTGGTATTTTTCGGGGGTTTTGTATAGTTCCTTCCAAAAAACGTAGCTTGTATTCAATAGAACCTTAAGTACAGCCTTGCCTGTCGGCGCCATGGTTGGGTCGTAACCGAACAATTCCAAATCAAGCTTGCCGTGCTCGCGGTCAGCGATTTTAACGGGTTTCTCAAGGAACAGAACCATAGCCCTCGGCTCTTTACTTAGATCCCCTGACAACCCAAACGAAACATGAATACCCATAACCATGTCGTCTTTGGGCTCAGCAAACTGCGTCTTAACTTTATCATCCACGTACCGCCCATCAAGCATACCAAAAATCGTTGAAAAACCAAATGCATCAGAAATAACCAAGTCAGAACGGTGTTCGGTTCCATCTACCAAACGTATCCCCACTGCTTCGTTGTTTTCAACGAGGATTTTCTCAACCCGCTTGCCATAATTCACTGCTCCGCCGAGTTTACGGTATCTTTGCTCAATAGTTCGTGAAAACTCCAAGGAACCGCCTGCAGGCACGCCATAGTTTTTGGAGCAGCAGTTACCAATCATGTTTAAATGTACAAAGGTTGGGGTTTCAGTCCAATCGTACTGGATCGTGGGAAATGTTTTTCGGAGGAACGGGTCGGTGAATTTTTCTGCGTATTTGCTCATGGGCATGCCCAATTTGAGGATGCCTGTCATTTTGAAGAATCGTTTTGTGAAGCCTGCGTCGTCAAGAAGAGATGTGTCAAGCATGTCGAGGTTCTCGAAGGTTTTTGCAGCTTTGATGTAGTTGTTGATGGCTGATGCATCTTTGGGGGCAAGTTCAAGCATGTGCTGACGCAAGCGTTCTAAGTCAACGTACACGTTGAAGCGTTTGCCTGTTTCATCTTCTACTTGGCACATGTCTTCAGGAAAAACTGTTTTCCTCGTTGGTAGGGCGCCGAGTTCTTCCCAAACGTCGTAGAGCATGTAGCCTGGTTTGCACCCTGCTAAATGGTGAATGCAGCCGTCGAAGGTGAATCCGCCGCGCTTCCAAGCTGTACATTGCCCGCCGGGTAGAGTGTGCATTTCAAAGATTTCTGATTCAAAACCGTTCATTTGGGCGTAGCAGCCAGTGGATAAACCGCCGATGCCAGCGCCGATTATTATGAGCTTTTTGTTTGACATACAAATGCACCAATGGACATGGAGCAACCATAAAATAAATTCTTTCCTAATTTAGAAACTGTTATTTTGAGATGTTAAGCCTGAAAGCTAACAAGTCTAAACCGATTTTTTTAGCATCTCGCATGGGGTTAACTTTTGATGCTCCCTTGTCTCGTTCAGACCATTGAACAGCCACTTCTGCAACAGGGAAACCAAGTTTTTTGCAGCGCACAATCATCTCAGTATCAAAGAAAAACCCGTCGGACTGGGATACATTAAGGATGGCTTCTGCAACTTCGCGGCTCATGGTTTTGAAACCGCATTGATGGTCGTGGATGCCGTCTAAAAAGAGCAGTCTCACAGCCAAATTATAGGTTAAACTAAAAAGAGTTCTTGAGACGCGACGTTGAACTCGTGAGCCTTCGATATGTCGGGAGCCGATTGCCATACCACCTTTTGTTTTTACGATCTGCAGAAGTTTCGGTAGGCATGCGAGGTCGGTGGCTAAATCTACATCCATGAAAGTTATGAATTTCCCCTTAGAGGAGCGCAGCGCGTTTTTGACACCCCTGCCCTTTCCCAGACGGCTTGGGGAATGGAGCAGAACAAGGTTTGGGTTGTGTTTAGCTAATTTAGCCACGATTGCATCTGTGCCGTCTGTGCTTCCGTCTTCCGAAACGATGATTTCGTATGATTTGGAAAAGGATTTGACGGCGGCTTCCACTTCCCGCACGCATTTTTCAATCTGCGCAGCTTCGTTATATGCTGGCAGCAGTATCGAAATTTCTTTTTGTGGCACCCCACTCTTCAAGTCGTATTCAGCCTTTCCCGAACTGCAAAAACAAAGGAGCCTATACCATAAATCAATTGTGTATTTCTCATCAAAAACGCTTAGGCAATTAAAAGTAGATATTTCCCAAACACAGAAAAGAGGGTTAATCAAATTGTGCATTATGAAAACTGGAGCAAGTTTGTTAGTTTCCTCAATCCTAACATTTTTACTGGTAGCTTCAGTTTTGTTTCCAATGTCAAGTTTCGTTAATGCTGACTCTACTCCTCCTGCTGTTGAATGGAGTAAAACGTACACTTATGGAACCTATTGTGGGCTTGCTTCAATGACTGCTACTGCTGATGGCGGCTATGCGTTGGCTGGATACGTTGTTGAATTGGGTGCACCAGGGCAACGGATACCTGATGCTTGGCTGCTCAGAGTTGACGCCTCAGGCAACATGATGTGGGAGCAGGGCTTAAACGAGGATTATCTAAACTTGGGGCAAGTGAGTTCCATTGTTCAAGACAGCGATGGTGGGTACGTCATGGTTTGCGTAAATCTCGTTAAGACTGATTCATTGGGCAATGTTGTGTGGAAGCAAAACTACCCCGACATATCATTAAGCTCTGTAATAAAAACATCCGATAATGCTTATGCATTAGCCGGCAGTGTCCATGATGGAGGGTTTTGGTTAGCTAAAGTTAACTCCAACGGTAGCTTGCAGTGGAACCAAACTTACGGTGGCTCAAACGATGAAATCTGCAGTTCGCTTGTTCAAACTGTTGACGACGGCTATTCACTTGGAGGTGAAACCTACTCTTATGCATCAGGCGCTTGGAACATGTGGTTGGTTAAAACAGACTCTGCTGGAAAAATGCTGTGGAACCAAACCTACAGCACCCAAAAAGACAACCAAGGAAATGGTATACTTCAAACAAATGATAGTTTCATGTTAGCAGAGCCTACAGGTAACACTTTACGTTTGGTTAAGTTTAACTCTTCAGGTAAGATGGTTTGGAATCAAACTTACAATCAAATAGATAATGCATTACCACGCTCCTTAATAGCAACAACTGATGGCGGTTACGCGGTAGTTGCTAACTCAGGCCTGATAAAGATTGATGGTTCGGGAAACCTACAATGGATCCTGCCTTATGATGGAACTTATGCTGCACTTCAAAAAGGTATTGATTATGTGCTTGTTGGTTCAGTTCCAGGGACTTCTCCGGGCGGAGGTTGGATAGCCAGCACATCTGCAACTTCTGTAACTAATTATCCAACACCTTTAACAACACAATCTACAAACTCTTCCTCTGTTTCATCTTCTCCAACATCTTTGCCTTCGCAACCTACAAATTCTCCCTCAAATCCATCTTTGCAGTTTGATTTTGTTAAATCCAATTACTTGCTTGTCATAGCTGTGATAGCAGTTATTTTGGTAATAGTTGTTTTAGTTGTTAAAACGCAAAAAAGAAAATAAAAAAATAGGTTGGAAAAATCCAGAAACAACAATCTTAGTTATCCACAAACTCTTTTTAGAAGCAACTATGTAATTTTCAATCCATAAGGGGTCACTAAACATTACCCAAACAACCAGCAACAGCGAACAAGCTACAAAACGCATAGCAGAGTTCGCCAAAAAACATCAACATCGACTGTTACTGTTGATTTTCTTGATTGGTTTTGCTGTTGCTGCACTCTACCAATTAGGTTACATGTCGGTTCAATGGGATGAAATGCCCCATCTCTACGGCGCCACAATGCTTTCCCGTGGGCAAACTTGGGATTACATGACCACTTACGGCTACTATCCACCAATCTTTGATCTCGTTACCACTGGTTTCTTCCAGATTTTTGGAGCGACACAGGTTGCGGGGCGTTTAGTGGCGGTAACTTTTTCTTTGCTTGCGATTGTACTTTTGTATGAGTTTACCAAGCGAACATATGGGCAAAGAAACGCCTTAATTACAAGCATTATCTTAGGCACCATGCCAGGGTTCTTCTGGCTTTCCAGAGTAACCATGCTAGAAACCATGCTTGTCTTTTTCTTTACACTAGTGATGTTTGCCTTCTATTCGTGGATAACTAAAGATAGCAACAAAGCGCTAATCTTTAGTGGTTTAGCATTAGGCATTGGTGTGCTTGCAAAGTACCAGATTATTGTTGCAGCCATCGCCATGCTCCTGAGCATTCTGTTTCT
Source organism: Candidatus Bathyarchaeota archaeon (assembly GCA_017883615.1). Lineage (GTDB taxonomy): Archaea > Thermoproteota > Bathyarchaeia > Bathyarchaeales > Bathycorpusculaceae > JADGNF01. The sequence goes on along the minus strand of JADGNF010000064.1, from coordinate 1,355 downwards.
ATCCCGAAAACGCCTAAAACTCAGTTTAACAAAGTTTCTAATAATTTGTGGGATTGCAGTCTTAGTTGTGGTTCCGTGGTTTGTAATGATTTACCACTACGACGGAGTCACCAAGTTTCAAACCCTCCAGTATGTTATGAGTGAAGGCGGACAGGACCGTCCAGCCTACAGCAACCGGTTCCAACCTATCCCCGTCTATTACCTCGTTGAGATGGCTTGGCCCTTCAACGACATAGCTGTCCACCCTATTTCGCTTCCGATTTTTGCGTTAGGTCTATGCGGTTTAGGTTTGTTTGCGTATAGAAGAAAGAGACAGGACATTTTCTTTTTGACTTGGTTTGTGGTAGTTTATGTTTTCTTTACGTTAATTCCAAATAGGCAGTGGCGTTATGTAACTCCGCTTTTTCCGATTTTAGCCATATCCGCCGCATGCTTCATAATGTTCCTCTATAGCAGGGTTCATGCATGGAAACCTCGTCAAATCGGAATCAAGGGCGACCGTACAAAGAAACTTGCTGGAACCTTATCCATCCTGATAATAGCGTCGGCAGTGGCGTATGCCAGCTATGACTCTTACCAAATGACAGTTAGAGACCAAATCCACATCCCTATCCAAGAAGCCACAGATTATTTGGCAAATCACTTAGAACCAAACCAATCCGCCGTTCTGGTTTGCTCTTTTAACCTTCTAGATCAAGACATGTTCCGCTTCTATTTGCCGTCTAACATGTCTCAAGATCAAATCTGGCAGTACCCAGCCTTGGCTGTGGATTCCTTCACGCCTAACTTTAATATCGCCGAGTTCGTAAATCTCTGCCAACAACGAAATGTAAAATACATAATTCTATACGATTTCGGAATTAACACACAATTTTTCAACTCAACACTCGACTACACACAAGTCAAAACGATGATTGCAAATACAGGACGGTTTGGTGACCCAAAGGACCAGCCATTCTGGGGCGACTTCAACGGCTGGATGGGACACAGAATCTTCCTTGTCCGATTCTTAGGTTAACACTCTAAAAATTCAAAGCCTGTTTCTTCGTTTTTGGCTCTTTTCGCGGAGCCGCCTGCTAATTCTAAAATGACCACTTCGCCGATTTGCCAAACATCCACACCCATACGCACACAACCTGTGACTGTGTTGTCGTTCCTGCCAAAACTTGCATGCATGTGCAGCTTGGGTTTGCCTTCATCATCAGTGAAGATTGTACCAACCCCGCAACCTTCGTGGATACCTTTCAAAAGCGTAATCATTGGTTGAGGAGGCATTGAGTTGCTGTCTTTAGGTCCTACAACGACTTTGCTTTTGTCTTGGGCGCCGCCGAGGAAGAAGCAGAAGGCACTTTTGA
>JADGNF010000063.1 GCA_017883615.1 Candidatus Bathyarchaeota archaeon | reverse complement strand
TCGTGCTGCTGGCAAAAGTCCAGAAACAGTGGCTTCGCAGCCTCCGAGGCGCAGCCTTTTTGGCGATGTTCATTTTTGTTGTGAACGTTGGAAGCAACTTCCTGACCCAAGGTTACACTTTGTCAGCTGGAAACGTAGAAAACGCTGCTTCCATGACGTTGCGCTTTGTTGTGCTTGTGGAATCATTCAGCGTATTCTTCCTAACAACCTCGCCTGACCACTTGGGGTTGGCGCTGGAGCAGAGTCGCGTTCCCTATGAATTCAGTTTTGCGTTCACCACCGCTGTGCGCTTTGTGCCTGTGCTGGCTGAAGAGGCCCAGACTATCATGGACGCGCAGAAAGCTCGCGGTTTGGAACTGGAGAAAGGCAACTTCATGAAACGCATCCGTAACTATGTGCCCGTGTTGATTCCGCTTATTGTAAGTGCGATTAGACGAAGTTTAGAGCTGGCAGAGGCGATGGAGAGTCGCGCTTGGGGCGCAACCAAAAACCGCACAAACCTCTATGCTCTTAAGCTCCGCAGAGGCGACTACGTACTTTTGGCTATTATTGTTGGGTTGTTAGCGGTTACGGTTTACGCATACCTGTTCGTGCATGTTCCCACAATACGTGGGCTAATAGGTCTCGCCTAAACTCGTCAAAAGCAGGATTCCGGAAGAGTTTTTCCGATTTGGCAAAGTGTTATTAAGTTACCGATGGCAAAGTGAACTTGACGCTAAATGAAAATCGGACAACTCTCAGTTGTTCTGTTAACTCTTTTGATAGTTGCTTCAATGTTTTCAAGCCTTTACCCTGCAAACCAAACAAAAGCGCAAACCACTACTCCTGACGTTTACGTAGGCATAGACATGGGTTTCAAAACGGATGTTCCAGGAGTCAAGAGTTTAATTGACCAAGTTAGCAACTACACAAACTTCTTCATAATGGGCGCTTCCGCCATATCCATGAATCTCACCAACCTGAACGCAACCCTACAATATGCATACGACAAAGGCATGTACTTCATGAGTTTCCCGCCCACACTAGGATACAGTGCAGATCTTATCAACCGGTCTAAAGCATGGATTAACTATTCACAAACAGCCTGGGGAGACCACCTGATGGGCTTTATGTATCCCTATGAAGATGAACCGGGAGGACACACCTTAGACAACAATGGGCAATACCGACCCGACACAAAGATTAATGAAAACACAAGCTTATCAGACGCCGAAAACCAGTACATTAACTCTTCATGGTTCCGAGATGTGAACCACGCAAAATCGATATTGCAGTATCCGCTTTTCACTTCTGACTACTCGCTTTATTGGTTCGATTACAGAGGCGGGTATGACGGGTTATTTGCTGAGTTCGGCTGGAACAAGAATACTCAAATTAACGTAGCGCTCTGCCGGGGAGCTGCGACAGTCCAGAATAAGCAATGGGGTGTAATCATAACCTACCAGTACACTACGCCACCATACATGGAATCAGGGACCGACCTCTACAAAGATTTAGTTTTCGCCTATGATAACGGAGCCAAATACATTACTGTGCTGGACACGAACGAAAACTGGACGGCAGGCATACTCACTCAGGAACACTTTCAAGCTTTGCAGCAGTTCTGGCAGTACATACACGAAAATCCCCGAAACTACTCCCCCGTGACCGAAAGAGTCGCGTACGAGTTGCCTCAGGGCTACGCCTATGGCTTCCGCGGTCCAGCTGACAACCTTTGGGGAGTACGACCAGTCGATATGACGGCATTCACAATAAGCGAAAGCGTTTACATAATGCTGCAACAATACGAAAACAAACTGGACATAATCTACAACGAATCAATGCCCGGATGGACATTAGCATACAGCAACACAGTTCTCTGGAATGATCCCTCCGCCGTAGCCGCCGCGTGGCCTTCTTTTTGGCCAGAAATAAAACCAACGCTCACGGATAGCCCAACTCAAACACCCCAAACCCCAACTCCGTCAACTGGGTCGACGTCATCGCCAGAAGGAAAACAGTTTCTCGTGCCTGAATATGTCTACGCAGTAGTTTTGGCAGGGGCGATCTGCGCCATTGGGTTAGCGTTTGCCCGAAAAAAGTTTAGAACCGCCCCCGTTTCCAGGGCTGAAAGTTGATTTTGGAGAAGTCTTATTAGTTTAGACTTTCTTAGTGGTTTATAAATGAAATTTATTCAACTTATCATTGTTCTCGTTGCCCTCCTACTTATTTCATCTATTTGTCTAAGTCAAAATCTGACCAACACTGCCAAAGCGCAAACAACGTCAAAAACATATTTTGGAGTTGACATAGCGTTCCAAGGCGTGGCAGCGACAGAGCAGTTTATAGACAAAATCTGCAACTTCACCAATCTGGTGGTTTTCGGAAGCACCAACACAACCTACGAAGACAGCTCGCTTACGCAAGTTTGCCAGTATGCTCTTGACAAAGGTATGTACTTCATGGTTTTCACGGCTTGGAATGCCCGTCCTTCGCAGCAATGGATGGCAACTGCGCCTATCCAATGGGGAAATCACTTTTTAGGCTTCTACATAGATGACGAGCTTGGAGGAAAACAGCTTGAAAACAGCACGTACCAATTTGTCAGAAACGCAAATAACATTACAGATGCCCAAACAAAATTCACCGGTACTTTAAGCAGATATCTCACCGTTTTCCACAACCAATCAAACTGGCCGACTTTCACATCAGACTATTCTTTGTATTATTTTGATTATAAAGTAGGGTACGACACCGTTTTTGCCGAATTCGTCTGGAACTACAGCAGACAAATAAACGTGGCTCTTTGCCGCGGAGCGGCATCAATGGAAGGCAAAAACTGGGGTGCCATGATTTCATGGAAGTATGACGTATCGCCTTTCATTGAATCAGGAACAGACCTCAACAAAGACTTGATGTATGCCTACAATAACGGAGCAAAATACATCATTATATTCGACACCGACAAAAACTACACTCAGAACATTTTGGGTCAAGAACACTTAGACGTCATGAACCAGTTTTGGAACTACATTCAGAACCATTCGCATTCCAACGGTCCCATTTCCGAGAGAACTGCCTACGTCCTTCCCGCAGGCTTCGCTTATGGCTTCCGCGGTCCAGAAGACAAAATCTGGGGACTTTGGCCTGCCAACGAAACCTCGTTCTTCTTGAGCATAAGCATGAACATAATGCTGGAGAAATACGGAACTAACCTTGACGTAATCTACGAAGACGCTCTAAATTCAGGCAACAAATACGGCTACGGCAACGTCGTTCAATGGAATGACCCAACCGCTGTAGCTGGCGCCTGGCCAAATTCTGTACCATGGCCAAGTTCTATACCCACTTCAATTCCGTTCGCCACGGCAACAAAAAACTCAACCCAGACAGGTTCCCCAACCCAGCAACCCTCATCCTCTTCGGAACAAACAAAAACCTCTTCAATGCCAGAAGAATACCTGTGGTTAGCAGCTGCTGGATTATCCGTGGTTTTTATTTTAGGAGTTGCCTTCGTTTTCAAACGAAACCGCCAGCAAAATAGGAGCGGCTAAGCGTTTGTGTACTTAGTACTATCTTTTTTAGGCTGATCCACCAATCCCTCGATAAACAGCAGGAAAGAAGGAAACAAGATGGCTGATCACCCACGTTTCGGTCCCGCAGGAGTACCTCAAATGTTTCGAACAATGGGAGCGAAGCTGGCAGACGTTCCCAAGTTATTACGAGTCGAGGAGTTAGATGCTTTTGAGTACGCAGCAGTTCGATGGGGCCAAGTGCCTCAGATGAAACAGGTAGACGCGGAAACATTGGGGGGGGAAGCTCGAAAAAACGACATCACATTGAGTCTGCATGGTTCCTATTTCATTAATTTGTTTGGCGAAAAGGAGGTAGTGGAGGCAAGCAAGCGTCGACTAATTGCTTGTGCACAGGCGGCCGAGTGGATGGGGGCGTACGTGGTTGTTTTCCATGCGGGTTTCTACGGCAAAAACGGCAAAGCAGAAACCTTGCGACGATGTGTCGAAAGCGTCAGGGAGGTTTCTGCAACTTTAAAGTCCTTGGGCATTGAGAAGGTCAAGTTGGGGCCCGAAACGATGGGGCGGCATAGCCAGTTTGGCAGTTTAGAAGAAATCTTGGAGGTTTGCCGGCAAGTGGAGGATACTCAGTTGGTGATTGATTGGTCGCATCTGCATGCCCGAAGTGGAGGCGGATTGCGGTCTGTTGAAGATTTCAGGAAAATCGTTACTGCAGCAGAAGAGAAGCTAGGTACAGAATCGGTGCGTAACATGCATTGTCACTTCAGCAAAATCGAATATACCTACAAGACAGGCGAGAAACGCCACCACATTCTTGAAGAACCTGGGTTTGGTCCGGAATTTGAGAAGCTCGCTGAAGTGATTGTGGAATTCAAAATGAGACCGGTGATGATTTGTGAAACGGCTTTGCAAGATGTGGATGCTGTCAAGATGAAGAAAAAGTTAGGGAAAATACAAAAGAAAAACTGAAAACTTGCTGCCGAAATAGTTGTCAAAGACTGATAGGACCTATTTCCCAGTTCTTATTTGCTTGTTGCTAGGTATGTAAAGCAAAGCTTTTGTTTTCGCCATGTGTTGGGGACGAAAGTTGACCAACAATAGAAAACAGTTGTCCTTTTGTTCGGTACACTTTTTATGGAAGTTCCGCTAATGGCTTCTGGTGTGAACCGTTATTGTCGAAAATGAAAGGGTTCCAAAAACTAACATTCACCTACGAAGCCTTGCAAACGTGGTTTGATGCCTTGCAGGTAAAACGTTGCAGAGACATCACAATCCCTCTCAGCGATGCCTACAACCAAGTTTTGGCTGAAGACGTGATTGCGCAAGAAGACCTGCCAAGGTTCGACCGCAGCGCAGTTGACGGTTACGCAGTTCGAGCCGACGACACCAAAGGGGCATCCCAAACCAAGCCGCTCCTTTTTCGGTTCACAGAAAGCGAAGAACTCGTTGACACTGCTCATCGGGAAGCCAAGCAGGTTTGGACAGGAAATCCGATTCCAAAAGGTGCCAACGCCGTAATTATGCTTGAAAACACTAAGAAGGTTGACTCGAAGATTGAGGTTTGGACGCAAGCCGCACCCCACGACAACGTTATGCGTAGAGGCGAAGACTTGAAGAAGGGTGAAGTTGCGGTTCCAGTAGGTACCCGCCTCAAGCCGTATCATCTGGCGTTGTTGTCTGCGGTGGGAAATAGCGAGGTCAAAGTCGTTGAGAAACCCAAAATAGCAATTTTGGCGACTGGAAATGAACTTGCCAAAACAGGAGAGGAACGGGGAGAAAAGCAAATCTGGGAATCCAACCGGGTCATGATCGCGGGCATGTGTTGCGAACTTGACGCTGAACCTCTGGATTTGGGTATTGCAAAAGATAACGTTGATGAAATCGCTGAAGCGATCATGTTGGGACTTAAAATCGCTGATGCTGTCATTACCACTGGCGGAACGAGCGTTGGCGGGTTGGATTTGGTTCCTGAAGCTGTAAACAAAGTCGGTAAGCCAGGCATACTTGTTCACGGCATCGCTATGCGTCCTGCAATGCCAACCGCACTTGCGGTGTTAGAAGGAAAACCGGTTATGGTTCTAAGCGGCAACCCAGTCGCGGCAATCGCAGGGTTCGAAGTCTTCGCAAGACCGTTAATCTGCAAGCTTCTTGGCATGCCAAGGGAAGAATCTAGACCAGTTGTGAAGGCAGTTATGGCTAAGAAAATTGCGACTGCTTTAGGCAAGAAGAATTTTGTTCGGGTCCGAGTCATCCAGAAAAACGATGAACTCATAGCTGAACCGATAAGTGCGAAGGGTTCGGGAAACCTCACTACAATGACGCGTGCAAACGGATTCGTCATTGTTGCGGAAAATCGTGAAGGGTTAACTGAAGGAGAGAAAGTCACTGTCCACCTGTTTGGCGAAGTGGAAACGGTGAAGCCATAATGTTTCGCAAGTTGGTAACATTTGAAGAAGCAAAAGAGCTCATCTGGCAAACGTTGCAGCCAAAACCGTTGGGAACAGAAGAAATTCCGCTTCTTGAGGCAACTAACCGGGTTTTAGCCCAAGACGCAATAAGTGCGATTGATATCCCGCCTTTCAGCAGGTCAACTGTAGATGGGTATGCTGTGAAGGCAGAAGACACGTTTGGTGCCGACGAAAATCAGCCTTCAAAACTCAAAGTCTGCGGCTTTGTGGCGATCGGCGAAACCCCTAGAGTCACAGTTGCCAAGGGGGAAGTTGCGGAAATCGTTACGGGTGCACCTATTCCGGATGGGGCAGACGCGGTTGTCATGGTGGAGGAAACTGAACGGGAAGATGACGTGCTTAACGTTTATGGGAGCGTAACCCAGAACGAAAACGTCATGAAAAAAGGCGCCGACATAAAAAGCGGCGAAACCGTCCTTCTGGCAGGAAAGGTTTTGGGCAGCCGAGAAGTCGGCGTTTTGGCAGCTTTGGGAAACGCAAAAGTTAAGGTTTACTTGGCGCCAACGATTGCAGTTCTCTCCACAGGCGGAGAAGTAACTGAACCAGGTAAGCCCTTGCCGCCTGGAAAAATCTATGACATAAACGCATACAGTTTGTGTGCGGCGGTTTGGGAAAGCGGCGGAAAACCTATTTACGCGGGCGTGGTTCCCGATGAAAAGGTTCCGTTACGCCGGGCTTTGGAGCAGGCATTGGCTTCGGCGGACATTGTTTTGACTTCTGGCGGCGTTTCCGTGGGACCTAAAGATATCATTCCCGCAACTGTGGATTCGCTTGGGAAACCCGGAGTCTTCATTTCAGGCATAGCCATAAAACCTGGAAAACCCGTAACTGTCGCGTTAATTGGCGAGAAACCCGTCTTTTCGTTTCCTGGTCACCCAACTTCTGCTTTGCTGAATTTCTTTCTGCTGGCTAGACCCGTTATTCAGGCCATGGCTGGAAAAGTGCCAACTGAGCTTGCTTCGATTAAGGCTGTTGCTGACCGCAGAATGTTCTCCGCCAAGGGTAGACGCACGTTCGTAATGGTTCAGCTGGTTTTGGATGAGGTGAAGGGGATTTTAGCTGAGCCGGTGGAGTCGGGGGCTTCGGGTGCCATAACCACTTTGGCCAAGGCTGATGGGTTTGTTGAGATTGCGGAGAACCAGCAGTTCGTGGATGCTGGGGAACAGGTTAGAGTTTGGCTTTTCAAAGAAAACGCGTAAAAAGAAAATAAGCTTTAGTAATCTTTTGGTCTCTTCGCAACGATAATTGTGAATATCCAGGTTAAGATGGCATATGCGAGAAAGCCAGCTGTTGCGATTACGTCTGATGTCAATACGAAGTAGAGTGTGTAGAGTGAGAAGACGGTGGCGACGAAGAACAAAGCGCCTACGAGCCAAGTTGCCCATTTGCGGTTCATCAATAAACCGTATGCCGCGATGAGGCTGGTTATGCCGACTAAGCCTACGTGTGGTGGAAACCCGGTGAAGGGCAATAGAATCAGGAAGATTATGCCAACTATACCGTAGAAGGCTATGGATGCCAGTGAAGTGGGGGTTTGAGTTTTGAATTTGGATGCTAGTTGCACTTGTTTTCGCCTTAACCAATAAGCATCGACGTATGCACTAATAAATTTAATGTTTCAAGACCCATTTCGGGCAGGAGCGAAACAGTTTAGAGCAACCAGCGGGATTGGAAAGCAAAGAGGAAATCAGCGTGAGTTACCTTGAGCTTTATTGTTCGCAGACCAACGTATTTGGCGGGTTACAGAAGTCGTTTGAGAATGCAAGGTACGTAGTTTTTGGTGTGCCGTTTGACGCAACAAGTAGCTATCGGACTGGAGCACGGTTCATGCCGACGGCAGTTCGTCAGGCTTCACTAAATGTAGAGACCTTCAGTTTTCGCTCAGGCGTAGACGTTGCGGATCTGCCTCTGCATGATGTAGGAGATTTGGATGTTAGTTTGGATGCGGCACAGACAGTGCAAATGTGCAATCTGGTTACAGCGGATGTTTTGGCTGCAGGAAAAGTTCCTGTTTGCATCGGCGGGGAACATACCGTAACGTTAGGGATTCTCAAAGGTTTAGGTGAAAAAGCCAAGAAAACGGCTGTGGTGAGTTTTGATGCACACTTGGATTTACGAGAGGAATTTCTGGGACTAAAGCTAAGTCATACGACATTTATGCAGTTAATCAGTAGAGAGGTTAAGCCAGCCAAAATCTTCGAAATAGGCACAAGAAGCGTCTGCCAAGAAGAACTGGATTTCGCCAAAAAGGCTGGTGTGGAGTTTATTTCAACGCAGCAAATCCGCACAGGTGGAACCAAAAAGATAATCGAACTGTTAAGTACCAAACTTGAACCGTTTGAGAATGTGTATTTGTCAGTGGACTTGGATGTTTTGGATCCAGCGTTTGCTCCTGCGGTCCAGAATCCTGAAGCAGACGGAATCAGTACGGGCGATCTTCTCGATATCGCTTGCGCACTCTGCGACAAGCGGGTAATTGGGTTCGACGTGGTTGAAGTTGCGCCGGTTTACGACCAAGGAATCTCGGCGGTTGCAGCAGCAAAAGTAATATTTGAGATACTTTGCCATCTGCAGAAAGCTCATAGAAAGTGACCTATGTGCGGTTTTTGGCTTGGCATTCAGATTGAAATAATGATTGGGGAGCTGTAGGTTAGGGTTTCGCTCTTCTAAGCACTATGAGAACAATTGCGGCTATCGTAGATATGATTATTGTAGCAACAACTCCGTAAGTCCACATAGGCGCACCTATCCCCCGTTGTTTGGCGTAGAAGTTGCGACTGGCGCGGCTGTTGGGGTTGAAGAAGCCTCTGGCACCGTTGTGGTTTGGTCTGATTTTAAAGTTATGGCTACTTGGTGGGTACTGTGAGAATAGGTGAAAGTCACTATCGAGCAGTCGTCTGTGGATGAAACGGTTGCGTTGAGTTCTTTTGCATCTAAGGTAACAGTGATTCCAGTGAAGTTTTGTACCATGTTTTGGATATCGTGGTTTTAACGTAGCCTTTTGTTCCTGAAGGTCCGCTGACTGTGAAACCCAGCGTAAGGTCGCTGCTATTGAACATTAATCCGGTGACGGTGCTATTGGATTCGACGAAGAACACTTTCTGTGCTAGGTATGGGAGAATTGACAATGTTGTGCTGTTGCTTGAACCGAGGTAGCTTTGGTCTTCAGCCCACTGTGTTTTCAAAGTGAACGTACCTGACGCGGGGATGAGCCATTGGATGCTGTATTCTCCTGCTGCGGTTGTTTTTCCAGAACCGATGTCCGACCAAGACGTACCGTTGCCAACACTATAAGATAAGACGACTGTTTTATTTGCGAGTGAGTTGCCGTTTTGGTCAGAGAGTCTTCCGGTGACATTTACGTATGAGCCCACTTGAGGGTTTGTTGCTTGTGCCGACATGGTTAGAAATGTGGAAGGTAGCATTGGTGTTGGGTTTGGAGTTGGAGCGGACGTGGGATTAGCTGGAGGTGAGTAATAAATTGGAACCACAGTTATGTTCTTGACCAAATCACCGTTAACTACAAAGTTGTACTCGTTATATCTGGGAAAATTGGTTGTGAGACCAGAATAGCTATATCCGGTTCTCGGGTGGGCATCAAGTGTATAGGTTCCAGCGGGGACATTTAGGAAGTAAAATCCCATGGAATTGGAGAAGTATCCCGAACCATAGTTATTGAGTAGAATTACCGCACCTGTGATTGGTTGTCCTGAAGGGTCAGTGATGTAGCCTGATACCTTGCAACCAGTGTTCAGGATGATGTCTTTCGCAATATCTACCGAGTCCACGACGAATCCTGGCTCGTCGTAATTGATGTAACTTGAATTGAAAGGTGGCCACACGTTGATGTAGTAGGTGCCTGGTGGGGCAAACATTTCGTAATAACCTGTGCCATTGGAATAGACACTTGGAACAATGGATGGAACGTTGAAAATTATGTTGCAGCCCGATATTCCCTGACCATTTGAGTCTAAAATGTATCCGGAAATTTTAGCTCGTGATTGCGCCTGCGTTGAGTCTACCAGCGCTACTCCTACGAGCATCATAAGAATTAGGAAGGCAACAGAAACTATCTTAGTCATAGTTGTAATTACCAATATCAGTCACGTATTCCTGAGCTTAAAAGCCTGTTTGTAAAGATTTCTTGACACAAAAATAACTTTGTAAATACAAATTTTTTTCACCACTAAATGATCATTGAATCTGTTCATCCAGAAGCGCTAAAACGTGAGCCTGAAACAGTAAGAAAATTCAAATGAAAAAATAAAGGGCAGTTTAGCGCTGCCTGCTTGTTTTGGGTGTTTGATGTTTACCCTACGATCTTTTCCCAGCCCTTGACGTAATCAAGGTATTCTTGGACTGGTTGACCGCCGTAGGTTCGGAGCCGTTCTCGGAGTTCCACTTTGTCGATAGCTGCTCTCTGGAAGTCCTTGATTTGGCTTGCGCCCTCAGTGAGGTACAAGAGGCCGTCTACGCCTGCGCGTGCCATTCGAACTGAAACGGTAAGCAACTCGGCTGGTGTTGCAACTTCTTTGGGGTCATCTCCTGGACCGAAAACGTACAGTGAAATGTTCAGTGGCACTTCTTTGAAGGTCTTCTTAAAGGCGCGTGTGAGCATTTCCCAGTACCATGGGGTCGCGTAGTTCTTGCTGAACATGACCACTAGGAATTCGTCTGTGAGTGGAGCGAGGTCGTCGAAGTTTATGCCGAAGCGCTCGTAGCTCGTAACTGGGTCTGGGAGGACACCGATGACGAACTTTTTCTTGGCGCGGTCGCGTACTCGTTCGCTAACTTCAGCCATGTAGTCGGTGACTTCTTTGCGTCTCCATTCGAGCCAGCTTAAGCCGCTCTTCTTCCATTTGTCGTTGCATCGTGGGCATGTGCAGTGTCCGTGTTCAGCAAAGTGGATGCTGTTGAGCCAGACGCCTGGGCTGTGGCGTGCGACGTCTTCGATGTAGTCGAGTTGTTCTGCGCGGTGCTCAGGCTGTGTGTGGCAGAGGATGTCCCAACGTACGTTAAAGTTGTTGTTGGTTCTCCATGCCGGACCCAACGGGGATTGACTGATCCAGTCTGGGTGGTTGCGTGCGGTGACGTTGTCGCCGAAGATGGCGATGTTACTGTAGCTGTCTTCCCTTGGTGACATGCGTCTGCCGACTTCAGGTTTTACGCGGAATAGGTTAAAATCAAACCCTTCAGCTTTCTCTGGTAGGAACATGTATGTGCCGAATTTCATCTTAATTGCACCTTTGTTGACATGCCAAACGTTAGGCGACATAATAAAGTTTATTGTAAAAGCGTCAATTCATGGACCAAAACATGGTTTTCCTGTTCGCAGCATGACAGAATAGCCTGAACTGCTGAAATTTTAGCTTACAAAGTAAAAAGAGATTTTATTGTAAATGTATAAAATTACTTCCGTTCCAGAGTAACCTCAAAAGCAGCTCCGAGAGCGAATAGCAAAACTCTAAAACCACTCAGTTGCATTAACACAGCTTCTAGGTGCGCAGAATGAGCCAAAACCAGCAGCAGCAACAAACGGCAGATACTAAACCAGAGATAGGGTTGACCTCTGAGGAAGCTGCGAGCAGACTGGTCCAGTTTGGCGAGAACAAGTTAGTTGAGGAGCGGGAAATCCGGTTTTTGGCTATTCTGCGCGAAGAAGTTACAGAACCCATGATTCTGTTGCTTCTTGCCATAGGCGTCCTTTACGGTATAATAAACAATGGGAACCTCACTGACTCGTTAACAATCATTTTTGTGGTCGCGGTTCTCGTGCTAGCTGAAGTCTGGAATGAGTATCGAGCCAAAAAATCCATAACTACATTGCGAAAGTTGTCGTCGCCCACCACCACCGTTCTTCGCGACGGGAAACCGTTTGAGGTGCCCACTTTGCAGGTAGTCCGTGGAGACATCCTAATACTCAAACCAGGCGAACGTGTCCCCGCTGACGCAAAACTCCTTGAAGCAGTCGGGTTAGAAGTAGACGAGTCGACGCTTACGGGCGAATCGTTCCCAGTCGCCAAAGACGCAGCCGCACAAGTGTCCCCTGAAACCCGCGTGAATGAACAGCAAAACATGGTTTTCGCTGCAACCGTCATCACCAAGGGACATGCGACTGCCCAGGTCACCGCCACTGGAGTATCTACGGAGTTGGGAAAAATCGCTGGCATAACTAAAGCCGCCAGGGAGCCGCGAACCCCGTTGCAATTGAGCATGAAACAGCTTTCCAAAACGCTGGTCTGGATTGCCTTATTTTTCAGCATTCTTATTCCCATCCTCAGTTACTTTCGCGGGTTACAGCCAAACCCCGAACAAGCAGTGCTTTATGGACTTTCGCTGGCATTTGTTGTCATCCCCGAAGAGCTCCCTATCATAATCACTATGGTTCTAGGACTGGGCGCCTTCACGCTCAGCCGCAAAAACGCCCTCGTCAAGCGGCTTCGAGCCGCAGAAACCCTGGGCAACATAACCGTGATTGCCACTGACAAAACAGGTACCATAACAGAGAATAAAATGCGCATAGAAACGCTGTACTTTGACGGCAAAATCACTCAGAAACGCAATTTCGGACCCAACGAAAAGGAAGCCCTCAAAACTGCCCTCCTTGCAATCGAAGCAACACAAAATTTTGCACAAGCAACGGTGCTGAGTAACCCGATGTCTGAGGCAATTCTGAAAACCGTTAAGGAAAACGGAACAGACCTACCGAAACTCCAGCAAACTTGGGTTCTCAAAGACGAGTTAAGTTTTGACAATAATCGTAAACTTGCTTCGTATGTTTACCAAGTCGGCAACTCCACCATAGTTCTCAGTAGCGGCGCACCCGAAAATATCCTCGCCAACTCCGCAAAGCTGCTGCTACAAGGCCAGGAAACCCCGCTTACCGAAGAGTTGCACAGGCAGATAGCGGCAACGGTTTCTGACATGGCGAAGGCTGGACAGCGGCTGCTGGCTTTCAGCTACCATAGAATAACAGCGGCTCAGAAAACTGAGAAGCAGGGTTTGGAGCAAAACCTAGTCTTCGTTGGCGTCGTGGGCTTTGTGGATCCGCCAAGAAGAGAGGTTCGCGAAGCTATCCGTCAATGTCAAATCGCAGGCATCAAAGTCGTCATGATTACTGGTGATCACCCCGAAACAGCCCGAGCAATCGCCGCCCAGGTCAGCATCCCCAATGCTCGAGTGCTCACTGGAAACGACATAGCCAAAATGAACGATGAAGAGCTCAAACCTGAACTCCAGAAAACCTACATCTACGCCAGAACCACACCCGAGGACAAGTTGCGGCTTGTTCGGCTAATGAAGGAAAACGGCGAAATCGTGGCTGTGACAGGCGACGGAATCAATGACGCGCCTGCGTTGAAGGAAGCACACATAGGCATCGCCATGGGCATTCGCGGAACCGATGTTGCAAAAGAAACGGCAGACATGATTTTAGCAGATGACAACTTCGCTACAATAACAGTGGCGGTGAAGGAAGGCAGGAAAATCTTTGCTAACCTGCGCAAAGGCGTAAGGTACTATCTAGCTTGCAAAATCGCCCTTGTTGCCAGCTTCCTTTTGCCCATCGCGCTTGGCGCCCCGCTGCCGTTTGCCCCCATCCAAATCATCGTGTTGGAACTTTTCATGGACCTTGCGGCTTCGGCGACATTTGTGGCAGAGCCTCAGGAAGCAGGAGCGATGCAGAAGCCGCCGCTGGATCCAAATGAGAAATTCCTAAACCGTAATATGCTCAATACCATGGCATTTGGCGCTTTGAGCCTGTTTGCTGCAGTCTCAACAACTTACCTCTATACATGGTATTCAACCGGTGACCTCGTATTAGCACAAACCATTGCATTCGCCACGTGGATGGTTGGCCACATATTCCTCGCCCTCAACTTCCGCTCCGACAAGGAGCCAATCACCAAGTTAGGTTTGTTCTCAAACAAGCTGATGTTGCTGTGGGCGCTGGTTGTGGCGGTTACCTTGCTAGCTGGAACAAACCTGTCGTTTGTACATGCAGCTCTCAGGATTACCAGCTTGGGTTGGGGGAACTGGGGTTTGGTGTTGCTGGTTGCCTTTGTGGCGACGTTCTGGATGGAACTCAAGAAACTGTTAAAACTGTAAGTTGCCAACTGAAAGTGCCTTCTCCTCTGGAACGACCCAGCTTTTCAGAACGTTAGATGCAAGAAGCTTTAACTCGAAGACACCTAAACACAATTAATCTTGAGGGAAACAAGCGTGCCGATCAAGTATTACGATGCTCCTGAAATTAAGAAGCATGTTGACCAGTTGGCCGAAGAATGTGAATTCTTCCATGTTGTACCGCAGTTTGTGTACTGTGTGCGTAGCAAGGGTAGTAAAGCGAGACGGACCATCGCTCGAATACATGGTTTGGGAAAGCTTTGGCAGGGTGTGCTGAGCATGCCTCCAGCGTACACGATTGAGGTTATTTCTGAGATTTA
>JADGNF010000062.1 GCA_017883615.1 Candidatus Bathyarchaeota archaeon | reverse complement strand
TTTCTACGTGCAGGCGCAAACATTGACGGCTGAAGCTTTCTTTGCAACATTGCCATTAGGCATTATGCTTTTTTCCATGATTGTCATCAACGAAATCCCCGATGTCGAAGAAGACCGCACTGCGGGAAAACTCACACTGGTAGCAAGGTTTGGCAAGAGAACGGGAGTCAAACTTTACGTCGCAAGCTGGGTCTGTACGTATGGAGTTATCGTTGGAGCTGTGGCGTTACGGTTAACCCCAGTCTTCGCGATCGCAGCGCTCTTTTCCCTGCCACTTGTTTACCAGTCAATTCGAACCCTCAGAACCCACTACGACAACCCTCTGCTGCTGGCTCCCGCCAACCTATCTATGATAAAAGCCCACAGCGTCACCGCATTCGCCTTAATCGGGGCATATGCTATTCAAGGTTTAATCAATGGCGCCGATGCTTCGCAGTTGGGTTTCGCGTTGGCAGCCCTCGCAGTGGCTTACACGCCCGTAGCTATCGTTTTAACTATGGCGTCCAAGAAAAGAAACTGACTCTCTTTGAGAATCAATTGCTGATTGAGACTATAAATAGAAGGGGTAGGTTGCCGAGAGCAATAGACCTCACTGCTGCTTTGTCCCCTAAAGCGAACAATACCAAAAGACGTGAGCTTGTCAAGCGCAGTTTGTGTCAAGGGTTAATGATTACGCTTCCCCACATGCCAACTTGTACATGCCCCGGAATTTGGCAGACGTAGGAGAAGTTGCCTGCCTGAGTTACTGAGAAAACTACAGATTCGGATTGGTTGACCTCAATTGGGTTGGCGCCGCTTCCGATTTGCGCGTGGAAAAGCACCAATGACAAAGTCTGGTTCGTGTTTGTGAGCGCCCAGTTATGCGGCATACTTCCCGCGTTGAAGAGGGTCAGGTTAACTACGTCACCTACCCTGAAAGTTAACGTAGGACCCGGCGAAGTGATAGCACTAGAGCTGTAGCCGAAACCGTACTCGGTAGCAGAGACTTCGCCCGAATACAAGGTGACCTGCACGTTGGGAGTCGCAGGCGCACCTACTCCGACAAGCAATGCAGCCGCCAGCAATACAAGCGCCGCGAGGGCCACAAACCCTGTCAGCACCAATTTCCGACTAATTTGTGCAGGAGTTTCCTCGTAATAAAGATACACTAACAGTGCAAACGCGATGAACTCGGCACCGACAAGCAATCCAAAGACTCTCTGCTGGGTAACAAAATCAAGCAGCCAAATCGTCACTCCGACTACAACAAGGAAAACCAGCAAGAAAACCGCAACCAAACTCAAGCTGTCACTGCGCTTCATTTGGTGCTCACCGTCCGATCATAAGCCAAAACAAAGCTACGAAGCATCATACACATAAAGAACGTTGACCCAGCAAACGCGGCGGCAGCCAAAACAAAGAATGGCGCCGAACTCAAAATGTTGGGCAGTATGTTCACTAGCGTTGCCAAAGAAAAGGAAGCGACTGCAAGGAAAACAACAAAGGTGGCTGTGAATCGGCTGAACAAGCTTTCAAAGGCTTGCCGAAGACTCGTGGAAAAGCTTCTTGCTTGCACCGCTGTTTTAGAAGTTGTCAAAACAGACGCTGGTGAAGAAGGTGCCGGTTCAGCTGCAAGGGCTGGTTTCCTTCGGAACCTGAAAACGCCCGTTAACACTGCGGTGGTTGCCGCGGCAACTCCACCTAAAACCAGAACCGCTTGGAGGTTGGAAATCACCTGTCCAGGAGTCAAGTACCCCCAGATTGTTAGGGTAATCAATTCGAAGACGAGAATAGCGCCGACCGTGACGTAGAACGGCCTCTGGCTGATGTCTTTGCGTTTACTTCGGTCATAAAAGGGCAACAGAAACAGTAGCAGTACGAAGCCAATTAGCCCTGCAATGACGAAGGCTGCTTGGGGTCCCTCAAACGCCTGAATCTTAAGGACTTGGTACACCCAAAGGAGGTACCAGTCTGGCTGAACAACGTATTGTCCTGCGGTTGCTGGCGAGTATTCAGGCGCCAAAGCAAGCGGAAACAGCGAAGATATCGCCACCAAAATCGCAATGTAAACGCTAAAAAGTATTACCCCGTAGAGAAAAATCTTGGGGAACCAGCCATAATATTTCCCAGTTTTTGGTTTCCCAAACGCTGCCACGTAGGCTGGACCATGAACCTCATACATGTAAATTTTTAATCCCAGAAAAGCAATGAGCGCGAGGGGCAGGAAAACGGTGTGGACGTGAAGGAATGTAGTTAACTGAGAAGCATCGCTGCCCGAGCCTACAATCACGAACTTTCCTAGATTCGCTAAGCTTGTAGGGAAGAAGTTGATGAAGCCGACTGCCACATCGCTGGCTGACTTGGAGATCACAGTCCAAGGCAGAAGGTAGCCTGTTACGCCGAAGCTGACCACAATAGCACCTAAGACGATGCCTGCTAGCCACATGAGGTCGCGATTTCCTTTGTGGGCGCTGCCAAAGTAATTCCGTAATAGATGGAGGAAAGTGAGCAGAATCATGGCGTAGGCGGTGTATAGGTGGAAAGTTTCTACAAGTTTGCCTAAAGGCACGGAATTCATAATAAAAGAGGTTGAGGAGTAAGCTTCGGTTGGTGTGGGCACATAATAGAGCAGCATGAATACGCCTGTGAGAGCCTGCAAAGCAAATGTTCCAGCCAGAAGCAGCCCAAGCCAATATATCGGGTTCAAAGTAAAATCAGGAATCGGCTTAAGAGGCGTCTTCCCAAACCCAAATTTCACATCAAACCAATCGACGAGTCGGTCGTAAGCGGTTTTCCTGCTCATCTTTTCAACCCTCACTCTGATATGGTGGACTGCGACACCAAGGTTCCACCCTGTAAGTCATACTGCATTACTAATGCCGGATCCGTAGTTCCTGGTGGACCGTGGCCAAAAATCGTCGGTGGCATCATTCCCACGGCGTTTATGTTTCCCGTTGACACGTCAAATTGAAGCTGAACCATCGGAACTGGTCTTGCCGCTGGACCCCCTAAAACCTTCGCACCATGGACAAAGTCGTACTGTGAACCGTGACAACAGCAGTAACCCATTGGTAAAGTCGCCTTATATGACGCGTTGCAAATGGGTGAGCCGCCTGTTGGAATGAAACTGTATTGGCAGCCTAGGTGCTGGCAGATGCTGCTGAAAGCAACAATGTCGTTGTCTGGTCCGATACCGTTGGTTGCGGTCACGCCCAATTTAACGAGAATGTTGGGTGTATTGGTCAATGGATAATTGAAAATGATAGGGGTAAGCGGCTTTAACTGGCTAATGTTTGCCACATTTACTGAAGGCCAAGTCAACGCAGTAGTCGATGTGGGCACGAAAGTTGCAGCTTTAATTGAGGAAAACACAGCCGCGATAGTCACTGCTCCTCCAGCTGCCGCGGTTAGTTTGAGGAAGTTTCGTCTATCCATCCCAACAGTTTGAGCCTGAATGGGTTGCTGCGGTTGAGGTGCTACAACTGCCTTCTCCATAGAAGGCGAAACAGGAGTCTGAAACGGAACTTCTGATATCTCGCCGACGAGAGGGTACCTATAGACGTTGTCTTCGCCGTGAGGTGCCGCCTTGATAGCTTCGCCTAGGTTTTCGCTTCGGGTATGCACCCCCATATGTTTTCCTTGAGGCCAAAGTTTGCTGTTGGTTAGATCGTAGATCTTGCCCTTGAAGACAATGTACAGGGGGCGTCCATTTTGGCCGTCAAACTGCTGCAGTTCGGAAGAGGTAAATTTTCTCACGTTTGCGTTGCTCATAAAAATCGTCACGCTTGAAAAGTCATTCAAAATCTTTTGATACTTTGTTGTGCTTTGAAGATAAGTCTTTTGGGTGGTCTTAAGGGCGTAGTTTGCTTCTCAAAGACTCCGCGATTTCAACGAGGTAACGCTTGCAGTGGTTTTCCTTCAGAGGCGCTAAAGCCCCAATTGCCCGATCAACGTACTGGTCCATTTTGGCGTCGCAGTAACGCATTGAACCGCTGCTTTCAAGATTGGCAAGCAACTCACCCAAAACATGTTTGTTTCCTGCTTCCTTTCTCTTTATAAACTTAAGTTTTTTGAATAACTTCAATCCATCTGTATTTGCGTTTTGGTAAAAGTGAATAAGGGGCAGAGTAGCGCGAAGTTCGTTAACGTCACAAGGGATCTCATTTCCCAACCCAACCACATCAGAGATGTCATCTCTTATCTGGAAAGCCACGCCAAAGTTATCTCCAAACCCCGTCAAAGCAAGAATTTCCCGCTCAGAACCCTTCGCAGCTAATGCTCCACATTCCGCAGCGGCTTTGAAGAGACTGGCAGATTTCTTCTGAACCTTTTCCAAGTAATCTTTCTCCGAAACACTAAGCCCCGACAATTCTATGTCCATGTATTCGCCGTCGGAAAGTTCCAGACAAGTATTCGCCATTACATCGAGAACTTCGTCTCGGTAACCTCTGCAAAGCGAAAGTGCAAGGGAAGCCAAAGAATCCCCCACCAAAATGGCTTCTTTAACGCTCCACTTCGCATGAACAGATAAGGCGTTTCGACGGAATAGATCGCCATCCAAGATATCATCGTGAACCAGCGTCGCCGAATGCAGCAACTCAACTGCTAAAGCTAACGTTGCGAGGTCTTCCTTCTTTCCGCCTACACATTCTCCGCTGAGCAGAACCAGCGTGGAACGTAGCCTTTTTCCCCGAGTTTGGAGGACGTATTCAATCTGCCTGTGCAGCTTGAGTTTGGCGATTATTGGCTGAAGGGTTTGCAATTGGGAATTCAGCAGGGTTTTTGCATCTTCAAAATACAGTTGTAGCGTGTTTTCGTTGGACACAGCTTGGGTCTTCTTGACTGTCATAAGGATCCTTCAGAGGACATATCAAAATCGTTTCTAAAGCGTTATAAGCCTTTCCGGAAACCAACAAAATCAACTCTATAGGAAAGATCTATTGCAAAAGTCTTTTTAGCATCCAACCCTAAGACTAATTCAGGCACCTTTTGCTAGCCTTTTATGAATGTGACTTCTGAGTGAAATTCACAAGTACCTTCTGCGACTTACGTCTATTTAGGGAAAGGCAGAGTCAAAGTATGGTTGCCCGAGGAATTAGAGTTTGGCAAACAGGCGAACAGCTATGATTCATCAATATGATGTTGTGATTGTCGGCGCAGGAATTGCGGGGTTAACCGCAGGTTTGCAAGCCTCAGAAACCTGCAAAGTCGCGGTGATCAGTAAAGTGTACGCTCCTCGTTCTCATAGCGGCTCAGCGCAAGGCGGCATGGCTGCAGCTTTGGGAAATGAGGAGGACGACTGCTGGGAATGGCACATGTTTGACACTGTCAAAGGCGGCGACTACCTAGTTGACCAAGACATGGCGGAAATTTTAGCGCGGGAAGCTCCGGAACGTGTCATCGAACTGGAGCACCTTGGGGTGCCTTTTAGCCGCAACGAGGCGGGCAAGATTGAGCAACGACGCTTCGGAGGACACACCCGTAACCTAGGCGAAGCCCCCGTGAAACGCTCCTGCTACGCCTCCGATCGAACTGGGCGGGTAATCATGGATACACTCTACGATAACTGCTTGGTTCGAGGCGTAAAAATTTACAACGAAGTATTCGTGATGTCGCTGTTGATATCTAAGGGCAAATGTTGCGGCGTATCAGGCTACGCGTTGGCAACTGGCGAACCCATCGTTTTCCACGCGAAGGCGGTTCTGCTTGCGACAGGCGGGTGCGGCAGGATTTTTAAGACCACGTCGATGTCGTTTGCCGCCACGGGCGACGGCTTCGCAGCTGCTTTCAATGCGGGCGTCGCGTTGGAGGATATGGAGTTTGTGCAGTTCCACCCTACAGGTATCTACGGTTTAGGGATTCTGGTTAGCGAGGCGGCAAGGGCGGAAGGGGGAATTTTGCGCAACGGAAAGGGCGATCGGTTTATGGAACGGTACGCGTCGACGTTGAAGGATTTGGCGCCACGAGACATCATTTCAAGGGCTATCTTAACAGAGATTGCTGAAGGGAGAGGCGTTGAGGGCTCAGATTACGTTTACTTGGATTTGTCGCATCTTAGAAAAGCGATGCAGGAACAGAAACTTTCAGAAGTAACGTCGTTTGTGAAGACGTATCTTGGGATTGACGCCACCAAAGACCCCATTCCTGTTGCCCCGACGTGCCATTACATGATGGGCGGCGTTCCAACAGACGCTCAAGGACGCGTACTCGCGGACGGCAAAACCCAATCGCTACCCGGGCTGTATGCAGCCGGAGAATGCGCTTGCGTCAGTGTCCACGGCGCAAACAGACTAGGCACAAACTCGCTAGTCGACTTGGTAGTTTTCGGCAAAAGAGCAGGCAAAGACATCTCAAACTATGTCAAAGAGAACCCTCTGCAGCTGTTTCCCACCGACGCCGAATCCGCGGTCGCCACAAAAATCGATTCACTCCTTGCATCCACGGGAAACGAACGTATGGGCGAAATCCGCTCAGAAATGCAACGGACTATGACGCAGCAATGCAGCGTGTTTCGCGACAACAACAATCTCAAGCAGGCTCTTAACAAGATTCGACAATTGAAAAACCGCTTTGGCAATATCGGCTTGACCAGTAAGGGGAAAGCTTTCAACTACGAGTTAGAGGACGCACTTGAGCTGGAAAACATGCTGAATCTGGCGGAAATCATTGTGTTTTGTGCGTTGCAGAGGCAGGAAAGCCGGGGTTCACATTATCGCAATGATTACCCCGAACGCGACGACGCCGGCTGGCTCAAGCACACGCTTGCTGCAAAAGTGCAAAACGGGCTCCAAATTAATTATAAACATGTAACTGTTACGCGATTTGAGCCTAAAGCGAGGGTGTACTGATGCAGGTGAAGTTGAAGGTTTTCCGTTTCAACCCCCAAACCAATAAACAACCTCACTACGAATACTTCACGGTGGAAGCAAAGCCAACGGAAAGGGTGTTGGATTGCCTCAACAAAATCCGTTGGGAACAAGACGGAAGCCTCGCTTACCGAATGAGTTGCGGGCATGGCATCTGTGGCTCCGATGGCATGACCATAAACAACGTTTCAGCGTTGGCCTGCCAAAAACTTGTCCAAAACTACGAAGCAAGCAAGGAAATCGTGGTGGAGCCACTCAGCGTTTTTCCCATCGTGAAGGATTTAGTCGTGGATTTAGAGCCGTTTTTCGAGCGGGAAAAATCCGTTCACCCCTCGGCGGGAATTGTTCTAACAGAAGCAGAAGGATATGGGGAAAATCTGCAAACGCCCGACCAGCGCGCCCAGTTCGACGACGACATTAAATGCATCATGTGCGCATGCTGCGTCTCCGCATGCCCAATAAGCCAGAAAGAAGACCCCGCTTACGTTGGACCAGCCGCTATCGTCCGCGCCCACCGCTACATCTTTGATTCGCGCATCAAAAACGAGCTTGAACGACTCGCCATCATGGACAAACCGCACGGTGCGAGAACCTGCAAAGGTTACTTCAAATGCACGCAAGTCTGTCCCAAAGGCATCCAAATAACCAAACATATTTTTGAGGTTAAACGTAGAATCCTCGACGAACTGCACCCCAAACAGTAAAACCTCTCCACGAACATGTTTAAATCCGAATAGCGACTCTATGCAGAAACCTGTAGGGGCAGGTCAAGAGGTCCTGTTGGCAAAAAACGATAGGCGGCGGGTCGCAATTAGTCGGAAAAAGAGTCAATAGACTAATGAAAAACGACTTGTTATCTTACGAACAATTTAAACAAGCGGCGAGCTGCTTCTTTTGGTCATATTCATCTTTCTACATTGTTTGGCAAGGTTAAAATGCCCTAAAGTGCATACGCAGTACACGGTTAATGGGGACCTTTGGATTTGAAGGCTTTCAGCTTTGTGCATGCTGCGGACTTGCATTTGGGGTACGCCCAGTACGGCTTGGAGGTTCGCAGGCAAGACTTCGACAACGCCTTCAACGAGCTTGTGGACAAAACCTTGGAGCTTAAGCCGGA
>JADGNF010000011.1 GCA_017883615.1 Candidatus Bathyarchaeota archaeon | reverse complement strand
TTGCGCATTTCTTCGTATGAGCTTTTTATGTCGTCCACTGATGCGTCGTCTTCCAATGTTGAGACGTCGCCGATTGGAGTGCCAGCCAAGACTGCTTTGAGGATGCGTCTCATGATTTTGCCGCTTCTAGTTTTGGGTAGTTTGTTCACGATGATTATGGCGTCGGGTGTGGCAATGGGGCCAATTGTTACGCGGATGTGTTTTACGAGTTCTGCTTTGAGTTCATCACTTGGTTGGAAGCCGGTGCGAAGTGTAACGAAAGCAACTGGAACTTCTCCTTTAACTGCGTCTTCTTTGCCTAGAACTGCGGCTTCGGCGACGGCTGGGTGTGAAACCAATGCGGATTCTAACTCAACGGTTCCGATGCGGTGACCTGCAACTTTGAGGACTTCGTCTGCTCGGCCTAGTAGCCAGAAGTAGCCGTCTTGGTCGCGGACTGCGTAGTCGCCTGAGTTGTAGGTGTTTGGGAATCTGCCGAAGTATGCTTGTTTGAAGCGGTCGGGGTCTTTCCACAGAGTTTGGAGCATGCCTGGCCAAGGAGATTTGATTACGAGGAAGCCTTTGGTTCCTGCTGGGACTGGTTGGCCTTTTTCGTCGAAAATGTCGGCGTTGACTGCGGGTAGCGGCATGTTTGCGGAGCCTGGTTTCTGGACGGTTAGGTCTATGCCTGAGAGTGGTGCTATCATGAAGCCGCCTGTTTCTGTCTGCCACCAGGTGTCGATGATTGCTAATTTGCCTTTGCCGATGACGTTGTAATACCATTTCCATGCTTCGGGGTTGATTGGCTCACCTACTGTACCCAGAATGCGTAGGGTGCTGAGGTCGTGCATGTTTGGCCATTGCTCGCCGAATTTCATGAACATGCGAACTGCGGTTGGTGTTCCGTAGAGTATAGTGACACCATGGCGTTCAATCATTTGCCACCAACGATCTTGAGCAGGGTAATCTGGCGTGCCTTCAAACAGG
Source organism: Candidatus Bathyarchaeota archaeon (assembly GCA_017883615.1). Taxonomy (GTDB): domain Archaea; phylum Thermoproteota; class Bathyarchaeia; order Bathyarchaeales; family Bathycorpusculaceae; genus JADGNF01. The sequence continues at coordinate 17,958 of JADGNF010000011.1, read as the reverse complement.
AACGCGGTTATACCTAAGCTGAGAGGCGCGTAAACGTTGTATGTGTGTCCTGTGATCCAGCCGATGTCTGCAACGCACCAGTAAATGTCTTCGTCGGTGGGGTTGAATGCCCATTTGAGAGTCCAGTAAGCCCAAGTGAGGTATCCGCCTGTGCCGTGTTGGACGCCTTTTGGTTTGCCTGTGGTTCCAGATGTGTATAGAATGAAAAGTGGGTCAGTTGACTTCATGACTTCGGGTTCAACGTATGCGTTTGCGCCTGCTTTAGCCGTCACATCGTCCCACCAGAAGTCTCTACCTTCCTGCATCTGAACAGGTTGACCAGTGCGCTTAACAACTATGACTTTTTCCACAGTAGGCATCATTTTGAGGGCTTTGTCAGCGTTGTCTTTGATACCAACTGGTTTTCCTCTTCGGAAAGAACCGTCTGCCGTGACGAGGATTTTTGCGCCAGAGTCGTTAACACGGTCCGCTAAGGCTTCTGCGCTAAAACCTGAAAAGACTACTGCGTGGATTCCTCCGACGCGGGCAGTTGCAAGTAGGGCCATTGGGAGTTCAGGGATAACTGGAAGGTAAACTGCTACCGTGTCGCCTTTTTTCATTCCGAAGTCTTTGAAGACTTTTGCAAGTTTGTTAACTTCTCGGTAGAGTTGGTAGTATGTGTAGGTTTTGACTTCTCCCATTTCGCCTTCCCAAATGTATGCAAGTTTGTTCTTTCGGGCGCTTTTCACATGCCTATCCAGCGCATTGTAGGATATGTTAAGTTCGCCGTCAGGGAACCACTTGTAGAAAGGCGGATTTGAATCGTCAAGAACTTTTGTGGGTTGCTTAAACCAGTCGATGGCTTTGGCTTTCTCAGCCCAATATTCCTGAGGATTCTTCAGGGATTTTTCCCATTCTTGTTTACGTTTTTCCCCAGTAGAAATTTTCTGGGTGCTTGGATAAAACTTTTCATTAAATGGCAAACTAGATTCAGACATTCCGTTTCCATCCGAATTTTTGGATGACCAACGTTGAAAGTTATAGGATATAAGCTTTTCAGTTTTGGAAAAATAAAACGCATGTATGCCTATTATACAAACTGTCGTGCGGAAGATTCACTTAAATAAAGATTCTTATCTAGAACCCAAGCTTTCTTCATGAATCATTTGTTAACCGAATGAAACTTTACCTTGACAAATCAAACATTGATCAATGGGAAAAGAGGACAGCGAAAGTTGTTGTTTCTGTAGCGAGACAACTAGAGTTTTAATTCGTGATTTGGAATAATTGGATTGGGTAAGGCACAGATCGGCGATGTTGTGAATGGCATTCCATTCTCACCCATCCTTGTGTTCGATCTGTATCAAACCCGGTTCAACCTTCTAAATACCAAAAACTTTTCTTGACACAAGTTTTCTTTGCAAACAAGCTTTTAGGTACATAGACGGCCAATCTTCTTTTGTTAGCCATGAGCAAGAGAACCTTAGTTCCAGCAGTTATGTCTGCAATAGTTCTTTTGGCAGCGGTTGTTTCTGCGATGCCAGTTCACGCCGATCCCGCTTGGGTCGTTCTTTTTTAGGGGTAAGTCATGCGCAGGGCGCTGGTGTATGGTTTCCAGGTTAGTTCGACGTTTTTGCATTTGGAGCATTGGTATATTATTTTTTCGCCGTCGAATTGTTCTGCTTCGATGTATTTGCCTTTAAGCTTCATGAAGGAAGCCCATTTTGGACATTTGAACATAGCCACCATATTTATCCATCTTTATGCAATAATTTGTCGTTGAAAATATAAATGATGTTGAGATTTTTTCATAAATATTAAGACAAATGACTTCCACGCAAGATTACAATGGACCTGTCAACAATCCTGAAATAACCCAAGCCACCTTCTCAAAAGCAGAAGCATCATGCAAAGAACTGGATTTGCAAGTTTGCCTCTTCACGGTGGAAAAGCGCCTTCTTGGTTAACGGGGAGAATGCGCAAACTCGCAAGGGAAGTCTCATCCATTATTATCGACGAGTATGGCACAGGTGCGTATTTGGCAAGGCTCAGTGACCCTTATTGGTTTCAGGCGTTTGGTTGCGTTTTGGGTTACGATTGGCACAGCAGCGGCGTAACAACCGTAGTGACAGGAGTTTTGAAAACCGCGCTTTCGGCGCAAGAGCATGGTTTGGTGGTTTGTGGCGGAAAAGGCAAAACCAGCCGAAAAACTCCCAGTGAAATCCTCCAAACCGCAGACCAATTCGGGTTTTCGGAGGACAAAATCAAAACCCTCACATACACCAGCAAGATGACGGCGAAAATCGACAACACCGCCATCCAGGCAGGTTACCAACTCTACCATCACGCGTTCTTCATCACGGAGAAGGGCAAGTGGGCTGTTGTGCAGCAGGGCATGAGCGCACAGGGTAAAAGCGCTCGAAGATACCATTGGCTCAGCGACTCAACCCGAAGCTTCGTGGTAGAACCGCACAACGCCACCGTCTGCGACACCAAACGCCCAAACGTGCTCAACATGACCGCAACAGAAAGCGAAGGCACACGCAAAGCATCAGTCGATTTGGCAAAAGAGCCAACTCGAAAACTTATGCGTCTCGCCCAAGACGCAACGCTACCCATAGAAAAGCAGCAGAAGACGTTGCAGCAATGGGTCCCAGAAATCGCCGTGAGTCAAATTCCGTCTTTAGACATGCCAAGGAACATAAACTGGAATGCACTCGCGCACACCTACGAGATGCAGCCCAACAACTACGAGGAACTCCTCAGCCAAAAAGGCGTAGGACCCTCAACCGTCAGAGGATTGGCGCTCATCGCGGAACTGGTTTACGGTGAGAAACCCAGCTGGCAAGATCCCGTCAAATACAGCTTCGCTTACGGCGGAAAAGACGGCGTGCCATACCCGGTGAACCGCGAAGCCATGGACCAATCTATCCAAATCCTGCGGGAAACCGTGGAGGCAACCCGAATCTGCGACAAAGAAAAAACGCGTGCATTGCAAAGTTTGCGCAGGTTTGTCGCGCCGGATGCAAAACCTCTTAAGCCTAATAGCACAGAGAAATCTGATGGGTTTAAGACGTGAACAAACTCAAGGTTTCGGGAATTGCTGGTTTTGTAGCTCCGTTTTTTGTATTCGTATGTATCCTTGTTGCTGTGGCTTCTTGGAACCAATTTAACTGGATTAATAATGCCTTGAGCGATTTAGGTGTGCAAAGTGGCTTGACTGCCGTTGTTTTCAACAGTGGGCTTGTTGTTGGCGGTTTTTTGTTCATTGTTTTCGCATTGGGATTGTTCAGCTTCACCGGCAAACGTTTCTTGGGCAAAGTCGGCGCCACAATTTTCCTGATAGCCTGTATAATGCTGATTGCGATTGGTGTGTTTAACGAAAACTTCAGTCCAACACACTATCTTGTTTCCGTGGGGTTGTTTGTGTCAATGCCCATTTCGCTACTGGTTCTTGTGGCTGCATTCTGGGTGGAAGGCAAACGCAAACTGAGCGTTTACACGTTGGCGTTGGCGCTGTTTGCCGCGGCTGTCTGGGTCGCCGAATTCACGGTTAATTACGTTTCGGGTGTGGCAATCCCAGAGTTTGTTTCAGGCTTAGCAGGCGCAGTATGGGTGTTGACTGTAAGTTACTTGATGCTGAAAGTAAGTTCGAAAACAGATTCGTAGCCTCTTCGGATTCGTTTCGACCTATTTTCCCGCCAAATCCCGATAGATTTGGGCGCAGCAAAACGCCGAAAACGCTACAGCGTAGCTGTGGGTTTGTGCGTAGCTGATGGCTTCTTGGCTTGGAAACGCTACGCCGTTCACGCCGGCTTTCAGCGCCAAAACGTCGGTTTCGGCGCGTTGTTTGCCTTTGGGGCGCATGCACCCAAGCACAAGAGGCGTAGTTGGGAACATTGTTCGCGCTGTTGCGACTGTTCGAGCAATGTCTTGTGGTGCGGGCGGTTTGGTTTTCTCCATTTGCGTGCCGTGTATAGGCATGAAGCTTATAACGACTATTGCTGCGGGTTTGTAGGGTTTGATCATGTTGAGCGCGTGCAGTTCACCTTTTAATTCGCCATTGTGCAAGCCAACGATGACGTGGGGAACAAAATCAATCCCCGCCGCGTTTAACGCTTTAAGTGAATCCGCATATTGCTTGGCCGTTGTGTTGAGATTATAGACTTCGCGAATTGTCTCGTCGCTACCAATCACATCAATTAAAGCCGCATCGGCACCAGCAGCCTTCAAGTCACCTGCAGTTTCCTCGTCAACTATGCCGGTGTGGACAAAAACTGTCAAGTCCAAATCGCGTTTAATCTTGGCTAAAGTACTCGTGAACTTCTGCAAAGGGACAGAACCATCGGGCAAGCATCCTCCGCTAACCAAAACGCCTTTTGCCCCATCCCGCTTGAGCGTGCTGCATAGAGCAAACAGTTTTTCAGGTGAATCAGCAGGATGCATGGTTTCCAATACTTTTCCGCCGCAATGCTTGCAGTTTAATGAGCATCCGTTTCCTGTGACTGATATTGTGGGGAATTCCGTGGTGGAACTGCAAAACGTTGGGGTTTTGTAGTAGGTGAAGCTTGGCGCATAAAAGCGGATTTTTCTAGGCTGTGGAACGAGGGCTTCTGAGTTTAGCAGGTTAGCCAGTTCCTGATTCGAGGCGTTCCAGACTTGGTTGGCGGAAAGCTTAGCCATGGCAATCAGGGATGAAACGGCGGCAGATTTGTTTAACTGTTTTGGTGTTGGCTCCACTCGTTTTTGGGGGAAAATTTTAGAAAAGATCTCGATATTGCTATGTTGAGGGCGAGGTTTTCATGATCGGATATTTATGTAGGCACACACAGAATTCACTGTTGTGGATCAAGATGAGTGCACCTACAGTAAGAAAGCTTGGACGAATAAGCGACGGCGCAAAAACCAGTTATTTTTTGTTGCCGCCCCGGAACTGGCTGGATATGATAGAGAAGAATGCTGGCAAAAAGATTTTACAGTTCGCAATTAAAGCGGAAGCATACTCGCTTGTTCTCAAGCCCATGTTTGAACAATCCGAGGGGGAACAACCACGAAACAGTACCCCTGAAGACGTAATGTTGATGCTTGAGCAAGGCACCCTCATGGGCAAATTGCGCGAGATCAAAAAAGGGAAAACGGTTTACCGCACAGTAAACATTCCCAGAATGTGGGTGCGAGAACGAGAGGCAGGAACAAACCGCAAAGTTTCCGCATTAAGCGTAATAGCCCAACCGACTAGTCTCATCATCGAGCCCATCTTTGGCGAAAAAATAGACAGCGGCAGGCGAACGTAAGCTTCTTATGTGTTTCGAGGTTCTTCGTTTTCTTGAAGAAAAGCAGGCAGCACTTGAAGAGCCCGAGCTGAAGCTTGTGGGGTAGTTTGGAGTTTCTTTAGACGTTTGGTAATAGCTACTGTTTTTGAGATAGAAAAGCCTCTTGCAGTAAGAGCGAAGAATGCTCTGTTCTCAGGGTCGAGCTCAATGGAAACGATTCTGTTAGTCATCAGGAAATCTAGGCGGTTCTGCAGTAGGACGCAGTCGGTGTTGCATTCAAAGGCGAGTTCGTCGATTGTTAGTGCGTTTTTGGTTAATGTGCAGATAATGTCTTCGTACATTTCGAGCGTGGACTTTCTTATCATTAGTGTACCCGCATTGTCTGTTGCGGTTTTTTAATAAAGCATTTACGAATCCAGAATCCATAGCAAAAAGCATAACCATTGCTGTCTGCAGTCGATTTACTCTGTAAAAGCTTGACCGTTGACTGGCACGTTTTTTCAGGTCGTTAGAATTGTTTATAATTTCTCGAAAGTAATTTACTTTCAATACCCGCTGTCCACGCGGTCCCTAAGGTCGCTAATGTCGGTCTTTTTCATTGAGCCGAACATGCCTTCTTTCCTTTCCGCACATGCTTTCTTTTTTGGCTTCTGATGTACGTTGTCTCTCAAACTAATTGTTGTTTTCTTAGTCGTCGGCATCACCGAGAAATCTATGACTATAAACGAAATAAAAAGATTCAGCCTGTTGCCGCCATGTCAATAATAAAGAGAGAGAAAATTGAAAGTTTGGAGAATGGGCTAAGGGTTGGTGTTGGCGTATTTCATGAGCGAGAAAACCTCGTACTTGTCGCCCAAAAGTTTCCTCCCCGGAAGGTACTCCAACTCGATCAAGAAGCCTAATCCCACGACTTTGCCGCCCATCTTCTCCACCAGGTCGATGTTGGCTTTGACGGTGCCTCCTGTCGCAAGCAAATCGTCAATTACCAGAACTTTGTCGCCTTTTTTGATGGCGTCTTCATGCATCTCGATTGTGTCTTTTTCGTATTCTTTTTGGTAAGTAAGCTCTATGCATTTGCTCGGAAGCTTGCCCCCCTTGCGAACAGGAACGAAACCGACACCCAGTTTGTAAGCTAATGGAGCGCCGATAATGAATCCTCGGGCTTCGTTAGAAACAATGAAATCGATGTCTTTGCCCTCGTAGTGCTCCGCCATTTTGTCTATGGCTTCTTTGAAGGCTTTCTTGTCGAGGAGAAGGGGCGTGATGTCCCAAAAGACCACGCCTTTGAATTCGGGTACCCGCCTAATTTTTGCTTTTAAATCCATTCGTGCATTCCTCCGTTAAACGAATGCGTTTTTTAACGCGTCTTTGCAACCGCAGCTACTTTCTTTTGGAAGTGCTGCGACGGTTTCCATGAGGATCTTTTTGACTTTTTCAACGTTGGTTCGCATTGTGGTAATTATTTCTTCTGTGCTGACTGGGTGGTCTTTCCAGCAGTCGTAGTCAGTTATCATGGCGGTTGTTGCGTAACACAGTTCGGCTTCGCGTGCCAAGACGCATTCAGGAACAAGTGTCATTCCAACTACGTTGGCGCCCCACATTTGGTACATTCGGGATTCGGCTTTGGTTGAGAACCGTGGTCCTTCGATGCATACGTATGTACCTGTTGGGTGCGCGGTTATTTTCGCTTTTTTTGCGACGGCGATAAGGGTTTTTCTGATTTCTGGGCACATGGGATCTGCAACTGAGATGTGGCAAACCCGATCCTGAGAGTAGAATGACTGTTCTCGACGTGTTGTCCGGTCAATGAACTGGTCTATAAACGCCAACTCGCCTGGCTGGTACTCCTCTTTAAGAGAACCCACGGTGGAAACCGCCAAAACCCATTGCACACCAAGCTTTTTGAAGGCGTACATGTTGGCGCGGCTGTTCACGTCTGTGGGTCGGATGGTGTGTTTGCGTCCGTGCCTTGCCAGAAACGCTACTTGCTTGCCTGCAAGCTCGCCGATTGTGAACGAGTCAGAAGGCGCACCGTGAGGTGTGTTAACTTCGACTTCTTGGGCGTTTTTGAGTAGTTTAGGGTCGTAAAGACCAGTTCCTCCGATGATTCCGATTTCGGCTTGCATGAAAACTACACTCGGACGTTTCACCTAATAAGACTAGCGACTCCAAATAAAAAGGAAGAAAGAGGCAGTTGGTTCTTAGGAGGACAATTTGCCGATGGTGACAGCGACTGTCTGAGTTTGTCCGTTCCGAACTACAGTGAAGTTTACGGTTTGCCCTGGCTGAGTGTGTTGCTCTAAATATGACAGCAGACCGTCGCCGTTTGTGATTCTGCCGCCGTTTATGGCTATTATGATGTCTCCGCCGAGTGTAATTTGGGAACCTAAAACTGTGGCTCTGATGGTGCCGCCTTTGAGTCCATTCTGTGATGAGACGCTTTCTACTAGCCAGCCATAGCTGGTGCTGGTGCCCATAGCTTGAGCGATCTGGAGGTTCATGTCGGTGCCCGTTGCTTCTATGGATGGATGCTGGTCGTAGGAACCTTTTGAAACCAGAGTGCCCAATTCACGAATGATTGTTTCGGAGGGAATAGCAAATCCCAACCCTTGAGAGCTGCTTACGGCCGCGGTGGTTATGCCGACGACTTCGCCTTCATAGTTAACTAAGGGTCCACCTGAGTTGCCGGGGTTAATGGCTGTACTGGTCTGGATTACGTCGGGAATGGTTGGTCCTGTGGCTGAACTAGTTTCGCTGGACTCCGTGATTGTCCTACCAAGCGCACTGATAACTCCAGTGGTAAGTGTTCCTGATAAACCGTAGGGGGAACCAACTGCGACCACCGGGTCCCCCACACTAAGCGTCAAAGAACTAACAAGAAGCAAGGGCTGCAAATCGCTACCAACTGCGTTAACAGTTACAACAGCGATGTCTGATTGAGGGTCAGAACCAATTTCCTTAGCAAGATAGCTGTCGCCATTCACGAAAGTCACAGTTGCATTGATACCGCCTTCCACAACGTGGTTGTTAGTAACAATTACCTGCTCGCCGTTAACTGTAACAACGAAACCGGAACCCTGCTGCTGAGCGTAGCCTGCCAATTGCCCAAAAAAGTTGTATTCGGGAACAAGATCAGTTATGACAACGACTGATTGCTGAACCAGCTTGTAGAGGGTAGCCAAGGAAACGTTGTTGCCCAAATTGTAGGTTGCGTTAGGGTAGGAAACATACGTCTGGTTAGACTGCAAATTCTGCACCTGCGTTTGGAGCGTGTCGATTTTGCCGTTAAAGGCAACATAGCTCAAAGAATAACCGATTAAGCTGCCTCCGATTAAGCCGACCAGCAGGATAGCCGATAAAAGCAGAGAGGGGGAACGGCGCGCCTTCCTTTTCGGCTGCGGACTTTCCGGGGGCGCAGATTTCTGAGGTTCAGGAACTTGAGGGGGCAGTTCAGACGAATTTTGAGATAGTTCAGTCATGATTCTTCACTCTCAGATTTCTTCAACCTACGTTTCTTTCACAGAAGAAGGGTCGTATTTACCGATTAAGGAAACAACCGAACCTGTGCCTTTTTCCTGAAGCGAACCGTTTTCCCGCAGTTGGGACACTTCTCGTCGGCTGGCTGAAGCTTCGCTTTGCAGTAGGGACAGATGTTCTTCTTTGCCAGATGCATTCCTTCTTTTTCTTTGGTGATTTTGCCATCGTTGAGGAAAAGAATGCGTTCAGTGTGGGCGGCCACTTGGCCATCGTGGGTAACGAGGATTATTGTGGTTCCCTGTTTGAGGTTGAGGTTTGCCAGCAGCTTCACGATGTCCTGCTTGTTCTTCATGTCCAAGTTCCCTGTGGGCTCATCTGCGAGGATTATGGCGGGGTCATTTGCCAAGGCTCGGGCGATGGCTACGCGCTGTTGTTCTCCTTGGCTTAAACGTTGGGGTCTATGTTCTTCGCGTCCCGCCAAGCCTACTGTTGCCAGCAACCCGTTTGCTCGGGCAGTTCTTTCATTCTTGGATTTCGTCGTCATCTCCATGGGCAACTCAACGTTTTCCCTAGCGTTCAGGTAAGGCAGCAGGTTGAAGTTCTGGAACACGAAGCCGATTTTGTTACGGCGTATTTTGTAGAGCTCCGATTCAGGCAGCCCAGCGGTATCGATGTCGTCGATAAGCACTTTACCGCTCGTTGGTTTGTCTATACATCCGATCACGTTTAGCAGTGTGGTTTTGCCTGAACCTGAAGGACCCATGATTGCAGCGAACTCACCCTTTTTTACGTCCAAGTTCAGGTTGGCGAGAGCGTTTACATTGCGTTTGCCAAGCTGGTAAACCTTGGAGACGCCTACGATTTTCAGAGCAAGCTCACTCATATCGCATAGCCTCCGCGGGTCTTGTCTTCGATGCTCGCCAAGCTGGGTAAACACTGCCTAAAGCACCTAGCATTACGGAAACGCCAAACCCAATCAACATAAGCTCGGGGTTCACTGTAACAGCCGTGGTTGATGCTAGACCGCCAGTGAATCTGAAACCAGCTCCGAGAGAATTCCCTACAGTGGGAAGCAGAACTGACGATAGGAACGGCGCTGCAATGGAACCAATGGCGACGCCAACTACACCTGCAAGCAAACTGAGCAGGATGCCTTCGAGCATAAACTGACTCATCACTGTTCTGTTGCTGAAGCCTATAGCTTTGAGAGTCCCGATTTCTTTGGTTCTCTCCCGAACTGTGTACAGCATTACGAACAGAACAATTAGGCTGGTAGCTGCGACTGCAACGATGATTTCTTCAAAGGCTTGGGATTGAGTTTGGTTAAGTGTTGCCTGAGCATTTGCCAGCTGAGCATCGTAGTTTGTCTGCTGTTGCTGAAGTTGGGACAATCGTTCTTGAGCTGTTACAACATCAAGTTCTGCATGCAATGCGCTTATTGCGCTAGAAACTGCAGTTACATCGTCAGTGGTGTCAGCAAACACTTCTAGGCTAGTAATCTCTCCAGTATTGCCAGTCAATGCTTGAGCATCTGAAAGGCTCATATAAAGAGTTGCCCTGTCAGAGGCTCCAGAGGTACCGTGAATACCCACCACCTCAAAGCTCTGTCCCAAAATGGTGACTCTATCTCCAACGCCGACCCCGAAATATGCAGAATTATTTTCGCTCAAAATAACCACTCCACTTTCGCCAGCCTGCAGGTTTCGTCCAGCAGTAATATTTGCAGGCAATATTGGATAGTTGTCAATTATAGAAGAATTCAACGGAACCCCTTCAATTATATAGTCGGCCACAAGACGAGTGAAGCTCCGGTCACCAAATGTAACTGTAACATTATGACCCTCAGACACTGTCAGAATCGGCGCGACAGCCACAACTCCAGAGATGGAGCTGTTTATGTCAGTGTAAAGACTCTCGTTCATAGGAGTACTTCCACCGCCGCCTAGTGCTCCGCCGCCAAATTCACCAGGTATTCCGCTTCCGCCGCCAAATTGGCCTGGCGTGAAATTGAAATCGCCGCGACCGCCACCTCCAAACTGGCCCGGCGTAAAGTTCCCACTAAAGCCGAAACCTGAAGGGGCACTCGAAGCGAGACCGCAGTCTATTTGGGTTAAGGTTTGGTTTATTGTTGCCTCCGTTTGAGTAAGTGTGTTGCTTAGGTTTCCAGTCAGGTTTTGTGTGGCTGATTGATTAGCTGCTATGCCGGCTGGAACGGCAATCATTATCGCCATGGAAAAACCAAGAGCAATAACTACCAGTAACGCCCGTATTTTGCGTCTTGAAAGATTTCTAAAAGCTCTGCTTACAATACCCAAGCATATCGCGTCCCTGAAGAGATTTTCCAATTTGAACCTGAACTGAATTTCTCAGGTTTTCTAGTTGTTGATGCACGTGTCCTTTCTCCATTTTCCATGTCCTTTTCCATTTTGGCGTGTATCATTGAACACCAAAGTTTTTTGTCCCGCTGAAGGTCAGAGCAGCGGAGAGAAGGGAAGAAGACTTTTCCGGCTGCTCTGATCCTCGCGAGTTTCTTTCGAGAGAGAGTGGGGGTGTTGGGTTTTCTCTCGAACAGTGGAGAGGCGGGTTTTGTTTAAATCAGTTTTTCAGGATTAGACCCAATTCTCTACCAAATCTGCCTTTCAAATGCGGTCTTAATCGCGAAATTGGGAACAAGTTTATTACCGAAACAGGGTAAAGTTGACAAAGAATCTTTGTCGGAGCCAAACGATGTCTTTCAACGCGCGCCCAATGAAGTACATTCTCGGATGGTTAATTGCAGGCACTCGCGGCGGCGTAACCCGTGCGGAAATAATCAAAACCATACATGAGACTCCGCAGAACGCAAACCAGCTGGCAATCGCTCTAAAAGTGGACTACAAAACTGCAAGGTACCATCTTGAGGTTCTGGAGAAAAACCACATAGTCACAGCCGTCGGGGACAAGTACGGAGCAACCTACTTTCTGACACAAGCCATGGAAGACAATTATGGTGCGTTTGAAGAGATTCTGAAGAAAATCTGGAAAAAGTAGAAAAGGGACCAAACGAAGGAAAAACTGATGAGCAAGAACCTGAAAATCCTAATACTTCTCACGATTTTGTTAGCTGCGGCTGCAATAGCAATCCTTGTCGCATCCTACGAAACTGACCAATCAAGCCACCAGAACTTCCCGTTCGGCCCCCGCTCATATTTCCCCAACCCCGCCGATCTAAGCTTCTACTACGTAGCTAGAACAGTGTTCTCAACCATCAACATCGTGTTGCTTGTTGTCCTCATCGTCAACTACGTAAGCATTTACTTCAAAACGCGATCCGAATTCACGGTTGGATTGATTCTTTTCAGCGTGTTTTTCCTCATAAAAGACATCACATGGAGCCCCTTTGTCGTCCGCTTCGCCGGTTTTGACGTGTTTGGGTTGGGACCCTTCGCTTTTCTGCCTGACCTCTTTGAACTCATAGCGTTATCCGTGCTACTGTACCTAAGCGTCGAATACTAAGAAACAAAACGCGAACGGTTAATAAAACAGCGAGCCTAGATGGAAGTAGGAAGGTTTTTTGTGCAACCCAATTCTGAACCAGAACGGAAGCCGAACAGGCTAATCCACGAGAAAAGCCCCTACCTCCTTCAACATGCTTACAACCCAGTCGACTGGTACCCTTGGAGCCAAGAAGCTTTTGAAAAGGCAAAAGCTGAAAACAAACCCATTTTCCTAAGCATCGGCTACTCTTCGTGCCACTGGTGCCACGTTATGGAGAAAGAGTGTTTTGAAGACGAAGAAGTCGCCAAACTCCTAAACGCAGCATTTGTCTGCATCAAGGTTGACCGGGAAGAAAGACCAGATCTTGACGCCTCGTACATGGCTGTTTGCCAAACGATGGGCAGAAGCTGCGGCTGGCCCCTCAACGTCATGCTCACCCCCAAAATGAACCCGTTCTTCGCCGCCAGCTACATACCCAAACACAGCGACCGCGGCATGACCGGCATGATTGATCTCATTCCGCAAATAATGGACATCTGGAAAATGCGCAAAATGGACCTAGAAATCGTCGGCGCAGACCTCAAAAGCCGTATAGAAGCCATGGAGAAACGCACCCCCGAAAAAGAACTAGGAAAAGAAAATTTGCAGGACACCTCTGACAGGCTGTCGAAGGATTTTGATCCGGAAAACGGCGGGTTCGGCTGGGCGCCCAAGTTCCCCCGACCGCACAGCCTCATGTTTCTTTTGCGGTGGTGGAAACGGAGCGGCGACAAAACCTCTTTGGATATGGCGGAGAAAACGCTTGATCAGATGCGGCGCGGAGGCATTTTCGACCAGCTCGGTTTTGGTTTCCACCGATACAGCACCGACGCTCAGTGGCTGGTTCCTCATTTCGAAAAAATGCTATATGACCAAGCCCTGCTTACATTGGCATACACAGAAGCTTTTCAGGCGACAGGTACCGGAAGATACGGCATGGCTGCCAAAGAAATCATCCAGTACGTCACGCGGGACTTGGCTGCGCCTGAAGGCGGCTTTTATTCAGCTCAGGACGCGGACACCGAGGGCGAAGAAGGAAAATTCTACGTCTGGACAATGGACGAAGTGCTCGACACGCTGCCCCCCGCAGACGCGGATTTGGCAACTCACATCTTCGGATTAAAGCCAGAAGGCAACTTCGCGGAGGGACAGAAGCCAAACGGAAAAAACATTCTCCATTTCGCTGAACCATTAGAGGACATAGCGCCATACAAGGGCTTGACGCTGGAAGAACTCATCAGCAGGGTGCACGGCATAAGAGAGGCGCTTTTTGAGGCGAGAAAAAAACGGACAGCCCCAGCGATAGACGACAAGGTTTTGACGGATTGGAACGGCTTGATGATTGCGGCGCTTGCGAAAGCGGGCAAGGTTCTTGATGAAACCAAATTCGTTGAGGCAGCAAAGAAAACCGCGGACTTCCTCCTGACCCAGATGCGCAACCAAGACGGAGTGCTGTATCACCGGTTTGCAAAAGGCGAAAAAGCCGTAGAAGGCTTCCTAGACGACTACGCCTTCTTCGCGTTTGGGTTAATAGAATTATACGACGCAACCTTCGAAGAAAAGTACCTGCGAGCAGCCTCCGATTTGACCAAAACGATGATTAGCAGATTTTGGGATGAGAAAACCGGAGGATTTTACTTCTCCACAACAAAAGGCGAATCGTCACTTCCGAGAATGAAACAGGTTTACGACGGCGCCGTCCCGTCCGGCAACTCGGTGGCTCTTCAAAATCTGCTTAGACTCAGTCGTTTGACAATGGACCAAACCTGCGAGGAACTGGCGTCTAAGCTTGTGAAAGCATTTTCAGGTGAAGTGCAGGGTGCACCTGAAGCTTATACTTGGCTGCTTGCGGGAGTCGATTTCGCCGTCGGACCCTCTTACAGCGTCCTTTTGGTAGGCGACTTGGACGGGAAAGATACGGCTGAAATGGTGGATTCGCTAAAGAAACTGTACATGCCAAACATGGTCGTATCCGTAAAATCGCCCGACAAAGCAGGGTTCGGCTACAGCAAAATCGAAAGCAAAACCACCGCGTATGTCTGCCGCGACCAAATGTGCCTGCCACCTACAAACCAAACCCAAAAAATGCTTGAACAGCTAGAAATAAACACGCCCGCAAAATGACCCCAAAAGAGGGCTTTTGGCTTAAATAAGGGATGGGGGAGACTTTGCACGCAACAAGTAGCCGACCAAGAGCAAATCGGAAAACGTACAGAGATAAGGGTAGATCACAAAAGTAGCTTCGCTATCCATTGCTCAGATAAAACTTATACACCATTCAAACAACATTAAAGTAAACACCAAACGTTGGAGCGCGCACAAACCTGAAAAAAGTCGAATTCGCCAAAGGCGGCCTTTCTGAAATGGAGCAGGTCCTAAAAAACGCCGAAGTCGGCAGACTCGCCCTCGCCGACGACAAAACACCCTACATTGTCCCACTCAACTTCGCTTACCTAAGCGGCAAAATCGGATTTCACTGCGACTGGACAGGCAAAAAACTCGAACTCATCGCCAAGAACCCGCGATGCTGTTTTGAAGTAGATGAATATGTGGGAGAAGTAAGCTACCACTACCACGCGCTCTGCCACTTAGACTACGACAGCGTCATCGCCACGGGCACGGCGCATATAGAAAAAGACGAAGAAACCATCTGGCAATTCTTCCAAACGCTTCATGCAAAATATAAGGAAATCTACCGCAAACCCATCGAGAACGGAGGCAAAGTGTTCGACAGAAAACGCGTAAAAGAATGCCCCTGCGTCATCATCGACATCGAAGAACTAACTGGTCGGCGGGAACGCACTGTGGATGGGAAACGCAGCAAATTAATGTGGCAACACAAATTCTAAACAAAAACAAAAAAGAAAATAAGGGAAACTAAACGCTAAAAGAGAAACGTTTAGCTTTTAGATTTCTGATTTGCCGCACCCATAGTCATTCCCGGGGGCAAATCTGGAAAGTTCGCGCTGACTCTTTGGGCTGCGACTGTGGAGGCTTCGTCAAGGATTTTGGCTGCGTCCTCGTTGACGTTGTTGAAGTTTAGAGATGACCCGCATGTGGTTCCTGCATCGAACATTAAGCCGCTGAGCATGTTGCCAATTTCGCCGAGCTCGTTTTCTGCTTCAGGCAAAACGCCGCACATTCCGACGCTTACACTGCGCAGAACACCGATGGCTGGTCCAAGGGTGGAGACGATGTCGCCAAATTCTGATACGGTCTTTATGCGTAGCGAAACCTGGTCTAAGGCTAGACGTGCATTCATTGTAAGTTTTGCCATCTTGCGGACTTCAGCTAGTTCATTGGCATAGATGTTAGCGTGGGCAGTGTCGTGCTTTGTGTAGGCATCAACTAGTTTTGCGAAGAGGGCTTTGTCTTTTTGTGTAAATCTTTCGTTGGCTTGGTCTAGTTTGCTGATTTGCATGTCAAGTTTCTTGACAGCAAATTCTAATCTGGGTTTTAGGGGTTGCTGGTTTCCGCCTCTTATCGAATCTACGATAGAGGTTTTCTCTTCTCTTTTGCTTTCCCACTTTTTGGCAAAGCGTTCAGACATGTTAACATTCCTCTAGGAGCCCAATTCAGCGCGTGAAGTACTTATGGCTTGTTAACATGGGGGTATATACGTGAGATTGGGTGCCGAGTATAAGATCGATCTCAAGCTGAAGGTTAACAGTTAAACTCGAACAATCTGCCTGAAATAATAGACATTATGATGAGAAAACACCAACATGAAAAAACCCAGATTAAACAATTCCGCCCACTATGAAAGCAATCAACGCAATCATCATAGCGTATTTCCAAGTTCGTCTTGCCGCATTCGGGTTCTTGAACAGCAATGGCATAGAATAGATGAAAATCGCATCAGCAACTAACACCACAACAAAATACCCTAACCCAAGTATGCGCAAAGGATAGTAAGCAACTACACTAACAATGACGGCGACGGAAATCAGAGCCAAAGCAACAAAATTGGCTTTTTTGACGCCTATGATTTTTGGCAAACTGACCTTATCCACGTCACCTTTTATGTCTTCAACGTCTTTTACAACTTCCCTTGCCGTAATCGCCAAAAAAGAAGCCGAAGCCATGAACGCAACAGGACCCAAGTTGTTGACGATTAAGCCGCCAAAAACAAACGCCAAAACTGTCTGCGCCCCAATGAAAATGTTGCCGATTGCTTTGGCTTTCTTCACTTTCAGATCGTACGCTAACTGCACAACTAAAGCGGCGAGAACTATCAGAAATACCTGGATTCCGCTAAAAAAGCTCAGGACAACCGTAAGCACCATCGACACGGCAAACAGCATTGAAGAGAACGTCAACGCAGTTTTCGCGGTAATTTTGCCAGACGGAATCGGCCTTTCTGGATGGTTAACGCGGTCTACGTCGCGGTCAAAGTAATCGTTTAGGGCGTTGCTTGCACTCGTGAAAATATACCCTATGACTACGGCTAATGTAACTTCTAACCCGTAAGTTCCGATTTTGGTTCCTGAACCCACAAAGCTTGCCGCAAAAATCGCCACCGCCCCAAGCAGAGAAGTAAACGGCCTACCCAGAGTAAATAGCGCTTGAGCTTTGCCAGTCATACAATATCCAATCTAGAACTCGTATATTTCGGGTCCAGCCGGCCCTGCAAGGATCGCGCGCTTCAAGCTACGAACGTTTCCCTCGGCTGCTGCCTTAGTTGGGTTTTCAGAGCCAAGTTGTTGATGAACCATGAAAAGTTCGTTTTCCCGTTTAGACCTAATCGCATCCCTCTCGCCTTCTTCATAGGTTTTCAGGTACTGGGTTCCACTATTGAGGAGTTTGCTTCGAAGAGCAAGCGCAATTAATTCGACTATCTGCTCGTCGCTCCAAGTGGTGCCTGCTGAGCCTTGCTGAACATAAATTAAGCTGCAGAAATCAGATTTAGCAGACGGTAGCATCATGCCCGTTGGAAACTGGAATTTCGTGTGCCGAACCGTAACGTCCAACATTGGCGTATATGCGAATTTTGCTTCGTTCTTCATCGCCCAATCAAGAGAATAATTTATGAGAAAATATGCGGTGAACCCTGTGTTTTTTTCGGTTTTTGCTTCAAGTTTCTTCAGATCAGCAGAAAAGTTACCTTGGTAACCTTTAGGTTCCAACGTCCCTTCCAAATCGCCCAAAAACACCAATTTGACATTGTGTTCTTTTGCGTACTGTGCGTACAAGGGATAAAGCTTCTTGAGTCCCTCAAAAATGTGACCATAATTGTCTCTGCGGGTGTGCTTTTCTTCAATTACGTTTACGTAGCAAGAGGACATGCCTAGAATCCTAAGCATATGAATGAATCTTAGGCAGAATACCCCTCCGTCGTAGTAAGCGTTGCCTCCTTGCAAACGAGTCGATGTTCGCATGCCATCAGTCATCTCGTAAATCACCACATCTTTCAAACTGTCCTCGACTTGCTCAATGCCCAGAGATTGACGTGTAGCTGCGAATGCTTTAACTACGGTTTCTTCGGATGGAAGTTCAATATCCATTTCTTTTCCCTGATTCCTTCAACATTTAGACCTCGGAACTGAAAAGCTTTTCCCATTTCAAGCCGTTTCCTCCCAAGTGTACGTATGTGTATCTCGACTTCTCCTTATCGTGAACGTCACATAAGGTTAAAGAACTCGCAATATACAATACACCACGGTGAGTTTTTGATCAAAATCAAACGTGTATATGCCCTCTCAAGCAAAGAAGA
>JADGNF010000061.1 GCA_017883615.1 Candidatus Bathyarchaeota archaeon | reverse complement strand
TACGAGAAAGACTTCAAGTCAGTTCTGCTTGAGTGCAAGGCTAAGGGCGCTGAGGGATTAGTTACAGGCGACATATACGAAGTCGCAGGGCACGAGGAAGGTTGGCTTGGACGCGTCTGCAAAGAAGTCGGCTTAATACCTGTAAAGCCACTGTGGATGGGTGACACAAAAAAAATCTACTTAGAATACCTCAAAACTGGGTTCAAGGCAACCGTGGTGCGCACCAAACTGGATTTGCTTGGCGTAGATTGGCTTGGAAGAGTGCTGGACCGCAAATTCTACGACGACATCCTAAAACTCGGCAACGTTGACCCATGCGGCGAAGGCGGCGAATACCACACCGTAATCACTGACGGACCGACATTTAAGAAAAAGATTGAAATCCAAGAAACACAGAAACATAAGCTTGACGGCGGCTTTGGATACTTAGAAATCAAAAAATTCAAAGTTGTGCCAAAGTAAAGGGAAACCAAAATGGACGTACTAATTGCTAATAACGAGTTGAAAGCAAAAGCTTTCCTCGACGAAATAGAAGCAAAAAATCCACTTTTTATCTGTACCATAGCAACAACTGAAACCGGGAAAATCCCCGGGTTATCCGCAGCTGGTGCCAACCCAGACTTCACCGATTTCACCCCGCCCGCAGACGCGGAACTGCTGCTGTTGGGCAAATGCAAATCCATCCAAGGCGTCCCAATCACCCCCGACGGCATTCCGACACCTGGCTTGATAACCACCTCGGCGTTGCATTTAGCCGACATACCCGTGCTGGTTGTTAATGGCGGTGTAAAGGTTAAGCCGCAGATTCCTTACGTGGATTTAGGCGGTAGCCCTGGACGCGACATCCGCACCGGCAACTCCGTCGACAATGTCGAGGAAGTCATCGAACGCGCCAAGGTTTTAGGTGAACAACTCGCTAAAGCGTCGGATTACCTTGTGATCGGTGAGAGCATTCCCGGTGGAACCACAACCGCACTCGGCGTCCTGTCGGCTTTGGGCGTTAACGCGCAAGGCAAAGTCAGCAGCACCCTGCCCGAGAACCCCCATAACTTGAAAGCGGATGTAGTTGCGGCAGGCTTGAAAGCCGCAGGCGAAAAATTTGGCAGCCTAAAAAATAACCCCCTAAAAGCAATTTCCTGTGTCGGTGACCCAATGATGGCTGCCTTGGCGGGCTTAGTTATCGGCGGCGCCAGGCAGGCACCAGTTTTGATGGCTGGCGGAACCCAGATGACTGCGGTTTTGGCCGTAATCAACGCTTTGAATTCTGAGACACTCTGTAACGTGGCTGTTGGAACGACAAGGTGGGTGGCAAAAGACAAAAACTCTGACATCTGCGGTATAATCAAACAGTTCTGTGATGTGCCAGTTTTAGCGGCGGATTTAGATTTTGGTCCCTCCAAGTATCCGGGGCTCAGAATCTACGAAACCGGTCTCGTGAAAGAAGGCGTTGGCGCTGGCGGCTCATCTATTGCGGCGATGGCAAAGACAGGCGGCGCGGTAACGAAGGATATACTTCTTAAGGAAATAGAGCGTAATTATGCTCTACTGATGGGCATAAAGTGACACGGGCTTGGTCGTTAAAGAACTAAAGAATCTTCTATCTTTCTTAACCGTTTTCCCAATCTCTATGGACAAGGATTTGCTGACTGACTGTGCCCGCAACATGTGGGCGTTCCCGTTTATAGGCGCGTTCTTGGGATTGTTGGCTGGGCTTTTTGGTTTGGTCACCTTCCGTTTTCTGCCAGATATAGTTGCAGGTGCCTTAGTTTTTGCTTTGCTACTCTGGATGACTGGGCTGCACCACACTGATGGCTTGCTGGATTTCGGCGACGGCGTCATGGCACACGGCACACCCGAACACAAAATTGACGTTATGCACGACCAGTTGACAGGTGCCGGCGGCTTATCACTAGGTATACTAACGATGCTTATTACGGCTTTAGCGATGGGATCGCTAGGTGTCCCAGTCGGAAGATGGAACGTTCCTCTCGTATTCCCAGCAATTATTGTTGTTGAAATGTGCGCTAAACTCTCCATGGTTGTGGCTGCTTGGGCAGGCAAATCCATCCATCAAGGCATGAACTCGCCTTTTCTAGAAGCAATGCATGGTCGTGGCGGCAACTGGCGTTTAATAGCGGCGCTGGCGATTTCTTTTGCGGTAGCTGTGCCTTTGTTGCGTTGGGCAGGAGTCTTTATTGTTGTAGCAGCCGTAATGACTGGTTTAGTAATGGTTGCGGTTGCACACAAACACTTCAACGGTGTCACAGGAGACGTTTTTGGAGCCACAAACGAGTTGACAAGACTTGTCTGTGCGGTTGTCTTGTTGGCGTTGGTGACTGTATGATAGTTGCTTTAGTTATGGCCGGCGGCAAAGGCACGCGCATGAAACTCTCCCAAGAAAAGCCCCTCATAGAAGTCAGCGGCAAACCCATCATCGAGTACGTGCTCTCTGCGCTCAAAGATGCAAAAAAAATCGACAAAATCATCGTTGCGACAACCAGTTGCACACCCAAAACCACAAAGCTCATGAAACAACTAGGTATCCAAGTCATCGAAACTCCGGGCAAAGACTACGTTTCCGACATGGGCTACGTCGTCCAAACCCTCAAGCTTGGCGTGTTTTTAGCCATCGCGGCTGACCTGCCGCTGGCGACGGGCGAAATGATAGATGCTGTCGTTGAACGTTACGAGCGCTGCGGCAAACCTGCGTTGACGGTTGCGGTTCCGCTGGAAACCAAAGCAAAGCTGGGCATGTGCATCGAGTACTCGTTTAAAATGGATGAGCACGATGTGGTTCCGGTAGGCATCAACGTTATCGACGGACACAAGCGTTATGGCGACGAATGGCTAGACCAAGACATATGTCTCCTAAACCACGAGGAACTAGCCGTAAACATCAACACCGTGCAGGAACTTCAACTAGCAGAAAGACTTCTAACTAAAAAACAAGAAAGCCATCCAAGTAACTTATAATTGAGTTTTCTGTTGCTTACTTTCTATAACTTCCTTAAGGGTTGTTTGCATCTTCCTAGCATCAACGTCTAAGATTGGGGATTCGCAGATCATCGTTGGGTGCAACCCAAAATCGACAATCACTTCGGCGAGCATGCGGAATTCTGGTCCGTATCTTTCTTCGTCGAGGGTATGGTGACGTTTTTCGCCTTGGCTTGAGAACTCGATTTTTGAGAAGTGACAGTGCATGCTTCTGAGGGTTTCTGTGCCGAGGGTTTGCTCGACTTTTTCGGCTACTGCACGGAAATCTTCGATTTTTTTTAGGGTGCCTTGATGCAGGGCATGGAGGTGTCCCCAGTCGATGACGAGTTGGATGCCCTCGACTTCCTGATTAATTTTGAGGATTTCTTCTAAGGTGCCGACTTGGAATTTTCTGCCCATCGTTTCTGGTCCAAGCTTCACTTTTAAGCCGAGCGATTTCATTTCTGCGCTGACTTCTTTTAGGGATGCGACCGCATTTTTGAAAGCAAAACTCTTCTCAACCTTTCCATAGAAGCCCGTGTGGAAAACCACAACGTATGCGCCCATCCAATCAGCCGCGGTTGCACATGCGATTAAGCGTCGTTTGCTAGCTTCCACAACCTCTTTTTTGCCTGACAGGTTAATGAAATATGAGCCATGCATGCTGAGGCGGACATCGTTTTTTCTGGCTTCTTCGCCGAGTTTTTGGGCGTCTCCCTGTTTAACCTGTGGTTTAGGTCCCCATCGTGAAGCTTGGTACTCGAAAGCGTCCAATCCCTCTTCATGAAGGAGCTTGGGAACATCGGATGTGGTTGCGCCCATGAGCCTAAACATTGGCGGTACGCCTGCCGGACCAAAACGAGTGCGCTCAGTCATCTTTCTCTTCTCTCATTTTTAGGGTTGATTTGTTTGCATTAAGGCTTTCTATCAGAAATAAATTACGTGTTTAGAATAAACTAGCGATTGTGGGAATATGCACAAAGAAATGAATGTAAACAGCCACGACCAAGATTCCGACAGTAATCGCCAACAAGCCAAAATCGCCCTTGTGCAGCCTTAGCAGGTACAAGTTGGTGCGTTTCTTTGTGGCTCCCCAAGCGCGGGACTCCATTGCCTCCGCCAACTCGAGGCTTCGGCGAATGGCGCTGACAATTAATGGGATTAGTACGGGTACGTAATTCCTTATTCTCTTGAGCAAGCCGCCCTTCTCCAGCTCCAATCCTCGGGCTTTCTGCGCATCCATTATGGTTTGGGCTTCTTCTGCCAAAACGGGGACAAAACGGACTGCGGTTGTGAAGGCAAATGCAAACTCGTATGGTACACGCGATTCCTCGAGGGCTAAACCTAAGTGGTCTGGTGAAGTGGTTAAGAAGAACACCGAGAAGGACTCAACAAGCACTACAAACCTCAGGGTCATTGCAGCAGCATTCTCCACGTTGAAAGCCGTTAAGTGGTAGCCTGAAGTGAAATATGTTGTTGCCACGTTGACAACAAAGATGAATGTTGCCAGAAAAGCTGCGCCACGTAACGAACGCAACCACTGCCTCTGAACACGCGCTAGCAAGACGAAGGGAATCTGCATAAAGAACAAAACCAGCAAGGGAATAACTTGGTAAAAAATAATTGCAACCACAAAGATGGCGATGACATACCCAAATTTTATTCTGGGGTCTAAGTTGTGGATTGGAGAGTACACCTTTCTGAACCTTAAACCGTCAAAAACACTCATTTCAGGTTTCTGCTCTCCTTGGCTTTTAGGATGATTTGTTTGGCTTCGTAGAGGTCAATAATGTCTTTGGGAAAACCCAGCGGCGCAAGCTTTGTGAAGACTTGAGCGATTTGCGGCAGAACAATAGATGACAACTCCAGCAGTGCGGGGTCGGTGAGGATTTCTTTTCCCTCGCCGTCGGCGACGATTTTGCCTTCCTTCATTAAAACCACACGTGGATTGCATTCCGCCACAAACTCCACATCATGCGTTACTGTGACGACGGTTTTTTTTTGGGTTTGCATCTGCATTATGAATTGGCGCAGCTTCTCTTTCTGCTCATGGTCCTGTCCAATGGTGGGTTCATCCAAAATCAGGGTTTTTGGGTCCCAAGCTAAAACCGAAGCTAACGCAACCCGTTTCCGTTCACCACCGCTTAGCAGGAAAGGCGAGGTCTTTCGGTACTGAGTTAACGATAAAAGATTCAAAGCCCACGTAACCCGTTGCTCGATGACTTCTGGTTGGAAACCGAAGTTTTTGAGGGCAAACGCGATTTCTTCCTCAACTGTCTCGCTGAAGAGTTGGTGGTCGGGATTCTGGAACACAAAGCCGACGTTTCGGGCTAACGCTGCAACGCTTGATTTGGTGGTTTGAACGCCGTCCACAAGAACCTTACCCTGAGAAGGCTTCAGGAGACCGTTGAAGTGTTTGACAAGGGTGGATTTCCCCGCGCCGTTCTGCCCCATTATTGCGACGAATTCGCCGTCTTTGATGGTTAGTGAGACGCCTTTTAAGGCTTCAACTTTGTTGGGGTAAGAATAGCGGATGTCCTGTGCCTCAATCATTTGGGAGATAGCTCCTCCATCAGTTGGTCAGCTAATTCCTCAGAAGACAACGGGGTTTTATCGCCAAGGTTTAAGCCTTCTTTTTTGAGCATCTGATAGAGCAGCGTCGCTTTTGGGATTCCAACACCCATTAAACGTGTTTCTTCTGAGCTGAGGATTTGTCTTGGGTCGCCCTCAAACCGCACTTTTCCTTCATCCATAACAATAAGGTGGTTAGCGTACTTCGCCGTCAAATCCAAACGATGCTCCACAAGAATGACCGTGATTCCCTGCTCCTTGTTTAACCTATAAATAACCTCAAAAATTTTCTCGGCACTAAGCGGGTCCAGAAAAGAAGTTGGCTCGTCTAGAACGATGACTTCTGGTTCCATGGCAAGAACAGACGCGATTGCCACACGTTGTTGCTGTCCTCCAGAAATTTCGTGAGGTGAGCGTTCTCGTATGTCGTAGATGCCTGTTTGGTTTAATGCCCAATCAACTTTTTTGCGCATTTCCTCTCGGGAAACCCCGATGTTTTCCAAGCCAAACGCAACGTCTTTTTCAATGGATAATGCAAAGAGTTGGTTTTCGGGGTTCTGGAAAACTAAGCCCACATGCTTTGCCATTTCGTATGTGTGGTGTTTTAGTGTGTCGATTCCGG
>JADGNF010000060.1 GCA_017883615.1 Candidatus Bathyarchaeota archaeon | reverse complement strand
TGTAGGTGAGTGAGTTCACGTGTTCGGTTTTCTGGCCTTTCACAACCTTTGGGTCGGCGCTCTGGACCGGCACATCCTTGTAGAGGAGAGTCTTGGTTTGGTACTCGTCTTTAAGGAGGCATGAAGTAAATACTGCGGAAAGGTCGGAACCGCCTCTGCCCAAAATCGTTTCTAGGCCGTCTGGGGTTGACCCGTAGAAGCCTGCCATGCACACCGCTTTTTCTTCGCCGAGTGGCTTTGTAAAGGCGCCGATTTTTTTTTGGCTCTGCTCGTAGTTTGGTGTTGCGTCCTCGAAATCGTCGTCAGTGACGATGGGCCACTCGCTGGGAGGCAGGTTTGCGCTTCTTATTCCCTGACTGCGCAGGATGCAATCCATGAGCGCAGCGGTTGGGAGTTCGCCACCAAAAGTGAGAACCTTTGCTTTAACGTTGCCGCTAAACCGCCGATTAACGCCGTGAAGTGCCTCTTCAGTGTGCTTCCTGTAGTAACTTAATGTCTTCCCCGCTTCTTCAGCAAACTCGCCTTTGGTGTAGGGGGCGACGAGGTTCTCGTAAATCTGGAAAATCGAGTGAACAGACGAATGGTTAGTTTGAGCGCACGTTTCTCCGATCCGGATGAGCTCATCAGTGCATCCAGTTGGCGCAGAGAAAACAGCGATCGGACCCGCCAAATCTTGCGCTTGGAGGTCGCGGATGCTTTTGAGGATTTTGGGGATGCCTTTGCCTTCGACATCAAGCAGGCTGCCGCCAAATTTCGCAATGGAAAGCGGTGTTTTCACGTTTCTTCCTCGACTCTTGATTTAGCAGGTTCAAGAGGCTATAATAATTTTCTGTCCAAAACCCAATTCACTATCACATCGAAAAGCCCATGCCGGAGGAATACCGCAAAAATATCAAACATGTAAACCAGTTTTCCTAAAATGATCAACTAATAACCGCAAAAGAAGGCTTAAACGTATATACGCTATACGTGGAAAACGTATATACAAACAAGAACCCCCCCTCTCGCCGTTGCGCACACACACCAACAGGTTGTTGAATGGTCTCCGCATTCACTTCTACAAAAACCCCAAAAAAATAACCGAACCAAACAAGCAACCCAAAACACAACCAGACAGAAGTAGTAATTTGTAAGAACACCCACTACTACTACAAACAAGAATTAAGCCCAAAGGTTATTGCTTGTAAGCCAACCCGTTAAATAAAGCGACCGTTTTATCTTCCTTGCGAACAGAAATCGAATACACTCCAAAGGTTTTCCCATCCGAAATCCGGGTTGCCTCAGCCGTTAAAACGTCGCCTTCAACGGTTGGTCTAAGAAAGTTTATACTAACCTGCACCGCAACCGCTACCTTATCGCCAAAGTTTGAAGCTTCCGCAAACGCGCAATCAGCAAACGAGAAGATAACCCCGCCATGGGTGAAGCCAAGAGCGTTAGTGTGATCTTTGGCAACTGTCATCATTAACTTTGCAGACCCGTCTTTTGCTTCCACAAGGTGAATTCCTAATAACTCTCGAAAATTATCCTTGCCTTTCAATTCTCTTCGCCTTGCTAGTATCTTCACGGAGATAATTATACGCTTTATGAAGCAGCGACGTTATTCCTTTCGGGAGGAAAATAACCACTACAATAAGGAAAAGACCCAAGCCAACTAGTCGCAAAGGTGGACCCACGTTACTCACACCCGGGAATAATGGGCTTAAAGGTTGCAGATATTTGTCCGTAAGCGGCAGAAACGAGTTAATGGAAACCAATATCATCGATCCAATGATTGGCCCTTCAATGGTGCCCAACCCTCCAATCACCACCATAATAAGCGGAAGAAAAGAGTAATACGGCTCAAAAATTGAGATCTGAATAAAAAGAATAGACTGAGCGTAAAGCCCACCTGCCAACCCCGCAAAGAAAGTGCTTATTACGAACGCCAGTAGCCTGTATTTACCAGTGTTTATACCAATCATCTTAGCTTCATTTTCGTTCTCACGAACTGCCCTGAAAGCCAAACCCCACTTAGACCTCATCACCCAGTAAATAACCCCAATAGAAACAGCCACTATCACCAACGTAGCATAAAAAAACGGAAGCACCTGCGGAACAATGCTCGGTGTTGGAAAACCAATCATACCTCCAAAAACGCTATCAAACTGACTTATGATGGTAATTGCGATTACAGAAAAACCAAAGGTAACCATAGCCAAGAACCAAGCCTTTAGCCTAACACATGCAAGACCAATTATGAACCCAATTCCGGCGGACATCAAGCCGCCTAAAAACAGCCCTATAATCGGAGGCATACCCAGTTTAGTAGCTAATAAAGCAGAGGCGAAGCCCCCTATACCCAAAAAAGCCGCATGCCCCAAAGACCCCTGTCCCGAAGAAGCTAATAGGTTCCAACTCGAAGCGTAAAGCGCAAAAATAATCATCACAGTAAAAACTTGGCCAATGATGTAGTCGCTTCTTACGAAAAGCGGAAGAATAGCCACGAAACCCAAAACAACCAAAGCAAAAACAAACTTCCGCGACAAGATACCTTTTGGCAGCTTCAAGTTGGACATCATTTATTCACCTTTTTCTCCAAAAAGCCCCGTTGGTCTTATCACGAGCACTATTATTAGCAACGTGAAGGCGATGGCGTCTTGCCATATTCCACCCAGCAAATAAACAGCGGAGTTCTCAGCAATACCGTAAAGTAAACCGCCCACTACTGCACCAGGTATGCTACCTAAGCCCCCGATTATGATTATTGCGAAAGCTTTGATTGTGGGGAGCGCGCCGATCGCAGGGTTAAACGGGAAAAGTATTCCATACAATGCACCTGCGGCTCCAGCTAACGCGGCTCCTAAAGCGAAAGTAAAAAGGTACACCCTGTTAATGTTTATCCCCATTAACATAGAAGCTTCGCTTCTTTGGCTCGTTGCCCTCATAGCTAAGCCAAACTTCGTTTTCTTAGTTAACAAAACCAATCCGACTAGAATTATTATCACAACTGCCATCGCGAGTACACGATCATAACCCAATGATATCTCGCCAAGCGAGAGGCTCATACCCGAAAGAGGGCTAGGAATTCGAATGTTATAGTCTTGCGCCCAAAAAAGAGTAGCAACGTTTTGAAAAACGTAAATCAACCCTAAACTGATGAAGATTTCATTAAGCTTATCCGTCCCCCTCACTTTGCGGAAAGCAAACGTCTCAAGCAAGACGCCTATCAAAGCCACCACCCCCATAGCTACGAAAATAGAAACATACGGGTTCAGACCTGCAACCACGGTTGTTTGGTACGCTACGAAAGCGCCAACCATTAACAATTGACCATGAGCGAAATTAACAAGTTTCATCACGCCGAAAATGAGGTTCAATCCAGTTGCCAAAAGAACATAAATGCACCCATTTGCAACGCCCCAAAGCAGAGTTTCAGCGAGTCCAGCGGATGTAATCATGCCAATCAACTTGGTATTTTCTCAAGTTAACTATTTAAAACATACGAGAAACAAACAAAAAAGGAAGAGATGGGGAAGCTTATGAACTTCCGGGTTGATAGTTGTCAGGTAAAACGAAATCTGACTGCTTGAACGAATCAATACCTGGCATGCTATCGGGGTATACGACAGAGGGCTTCAATGCGTTCGCAGTTGCGTTCCAAATAAGTTGTTCAATGAAAGTCTTGGGCGAAATTCCATGATAATTGGCAGTGCCAGCATTGAAAGTTATTTTTTGATTCGCCATTACCAGCAAACTTTGCTGCATGCTTGTGGATTGCAGGGCATCTTTGACACTTGTTTTGTTTAATGTTCCAGCACTTTCAATGGCGTTTTTGGCTATGTAAACAGCATCGTAAGTGTCAGCACCCATCATTCCTGGAATTTTGCCACTCCATTTTGCTTTGTAGTTTTCAACGAAAGTCCCGACTTGTGGCAGATACCAAGTAGATCCTTGCCATTGTGTAGCTATCTTTGATTCCAAGATTTGGTTGGATCCAGATTGCCCTAGAAGGGTGTAATACTGTGGGTCTTCGCATATTTCTACAGCGACGTAAAGGGATTTTAAGCCTACGTCGTTTATGCCTTCTTTAATCACTTCGGCTGTGTCTGCTGTAAATCCGGCGACGTACACTGCATCAGGTTTGCTTTCTTTGATTGAGATGAGCTGCGACTGGAAGGTAGTTGCCGTAGTTGCATACGAAACATTTGCAACAACATCTATTGGCAAACCATTGGCTTCTATCAGGCTTGAGGTAACGTCTCTAACTCCTCGGCCATATCCGTCGTCTCGGTAAAGAACTGCAAGTCTGAGGTGTCTTGTTGAGTCAAAAGTAAAAGTTGAATCTATTTTAGCTTTCACAGTGCTGGCTAAGAATTGGGTAACAGTTTGGCTGTAATCAGCAATTGTAGTGCAATAGTGGAACATATAACTCATTCCTTCAGTATCGTTAATTTTTAAAGCGTTGCCAGCAGGGAGATTGCCTCTCGTTGTTACAAGGTCCAATGATGCTCCAGTGATAATGAATGGAACGCGGTTGTTGATTGCCGGAATTTGACCATTTAATGTTCCTCCAGTTGTGGCTCCTCCGATTAGAAGATCCACTTTGTCATCCATTATTGCTCGCGTCACTGGTGCCGCTGTGTTGCCAGCTGCGTCATCAATGGTGTCTGCCAGAACTAAGTCAACTTTTACTTTGGTATTCCAGTCTTTAACATAGATTCCGCCTTGAGCGTTGATTTCATCGGTCGCAAGCTGTGCTGCGCGGTTAATGTCCTGCCCCTCTACAGTTTGCATGCCCGCAACTATACCTATTTTTATGTTGCGAGCGTCTGCAGATGGAGTTGGCCCAAATGCACCTAGCTGCCAGATTGCAACAAAAGCGGCTATTGCGATTATTACAATGACAAGTGTGGCTAGTATTCTTTTGTTCGTTTTTTATTTCCCCCGTTTTCCTTAACAATGTGATGCGGACTGTTTATAAAATTAACTGGTTAGCACGCTGTCGCGACCTAGTTGGAAAGCTTGCAGGTTCAGTTTGATAAATTTCTCTTTGAGCCTGCCCGCGATTGCCTGCTCAAAAGAAACTCGCTTCACTGGCACCTCAGAAAGCGCCGAAACCGCACCCAACAAGACCGTGTTGACAACCAGCAAGTTTCCGAGTTTTGAGGCGATGCCAAATCCGTCAATCTTGAAAACGCTCTGCGCTTTGCTTGAGATGAGTTCGAGTAGCGCCTCCATTGTCAGGGGTTTTTGCGAACTTGAAGACAAGCTGTTTGGAGGGATAAATTTCGTGTTGACAACGACCGTTCCTTTGTGTTTAAGCATGAAAAGAGCGCGAGCAGTTTCTAGAACCTCGAAACCCACCACTATGTCGCATTGACCCCGTTCAATCAACGGAGAAAGAACTTTATCGCCGACCCGGACATGGGCGCTGATGGAGCCGCCACGCTGAGCCATCCCATGAATCTCTGCTTTAGCCACGTCAAACCCGTCTAGCAACGCAGCTTCGCAGAATATGTCGCTCAGAACAACGACGCCCTGTCCGCCAACTCCTGTGAAGACGAGATCTAACTTCGCTTTGGAGCCTCCTTGACTTTAACTCCCTCGAACGGGCAGACTTGTTCGCATACTCCACATCCTTGGCAGAGGGTTTCGTCAATCTCAGCCTTCGTCGGTGTCAGTGAGATGGCTGGGCACCCGAAAGCCTTTACGCAAACGCCGCACCCGTTGCAGGAATCTTGAATCTTCCTAACGGGACCCTTCTCGATTCTGAGAGGACATGGGCGCTCAGAGATAATGACACTTGGACCGTTGTAACTCATTGTTTCCCGAAGAACTTGCTTGGTTCTTTGTAGGTCGTATGGGTCAACAACATCCACTTTCTCTATGCCCAGACTTTTAGCAATGGCTTCCACGTTGACAATCTTGGCGTCGTCGCCCATCGCAGTTTTCCCCGACTCCGGCGTAGGCTGATGCCCAGTCATAGCCGTTGTCCGGTTGTCCAAGATAATAACGCAGACATTTGCCCTGTTGTAAGCGATGTTGAGCAACCCTGGCATCCCAGCATGGAAGAAAGTAGAGTCGCCAATAACCGCGAACGCCTTATCCTTCACGCCCGCATGGAACATACCTGCAGCCTGATTGATTCCCGCACCCATACAAAGACACGTTTGAACCGCGTTAACAGGTGGCAAACAACCCAGAGTATAGCAACCTATATCACCAGTAACGATCTTGTCGCTGTTTCGTCCCCTGAACGTTAAAGCGGATTCTGGGCATTCCTCAACACATTTGGGTTCGCCCTTACAAGTGTCGCATATGATGGGTTTACGAGTCGCCGGATGTAACGTTACAGCACCATACTTACAGGCTTCAATGCACCAACCGCACCCATCACAATTCTCTTCAGCCACACTTACGACGCCCATCTCTTTAGGTTGACTTAAAGCATCTTTGGGGCAAGCAGCAACGCACGGAGCATCTTTACAGAAATGGCACATTAACGCCATATTATTTAACACATTAAGCCGGAGCGCTCGAATTCGGCTTTTGTTCGGGTTGAAAATCTTTTCTTTTTCCCAAGAACAGGCATATTCGCAGACATCGCATCCGACGCATTTATCCCCATCACAACTGATGAACTGGTTAACGCTGTTTAGGCTATAGTAGAAGGCTCTATGTGGGCAACCAGGACAGAGAACTGGAGGACGCGGTGGCAACGAAAACTCGACTTGATGATCAGCTTTCTGCACGTACCCAAGCTTAGCAAAAGCTTCCCTGAGACCCTCAGGCGTAAACTCGCCTATTTCCTCTAACCCCAGCTTATCCTTACCCAAAACCTCCACGCTCAAGCCGCGCAGGTTATCCTCTACGTAAGATCTGAGTTCTTCCACAACAATTACCCGCTTAAGTTTGGACACAAATTTCCCGACGAGTTCCCTTGGAAACGGGTAAACAAAACCAAGTTTCATCCACGAAAACTGCAGCGGGTCCAGAAGCGATTTGGCATGATAGAAACCTATGCCGCTGCCAATCACTCCAACGTCATTGCCGTTTTCTTCAAGGACGTTGAATTGGGATAGGGTAGCCAGTTTCTCCGCCTGCTCCAACCGTCCTTTCAGAATACGGTGTTGACGCATAGCATTCTGTGGAACCATCACCCACTTGGAGCCATCTTTGTCGAATTCGGCTTTCCGCCTCAAACTTTGGAACTCGCCGATTTTCACACGTGCTTTTCCGTGGGCGACACGGGTAGTTAATCGGACAATTATAGGCAACTGGAGTTTCTCGCTTAACTCGAAGGCTTCGCGGGTCATTTCGTATGCCTCTTGCGGAGAACCAGCATCCAGCAGCGGAATGTTAGAGTGAACAGAAAAATACCTTGTGTCCTGTTCGTTTTGGCTGCTATGCATGGCAGGATCATCGCACACAACAATAACCAACCCACCCACGACACCAGTGTAAGCAAGCGTCATCACCGCGTCCGCTGCCACATTCAAACCAACGTGCTTCATGGAAACAATTGAGCGGACGCCTGCCATCGACGCGCCAACTGCCAGTTCAACGGAGACTATCTCGTTTATGCTCCACTCCGCGTAAATGCCGAACTGTTTGGCGACTTCAGCTATTGTTTCCAGAATCTCGGTTGAAGGCGTTCCCGGATAAGCAGCTGCCACTTTGATGCCTGCTTCAATCGCTCCGCGAGCAACTGCCTCGTCTCCGTTTAAAAGCAAGTAATTATTAGGCTTGTTTTGCGCAATCTTTGAAGCCATCAGCGTTTAATCCTTTACAGTTTCCCTTTCCGGTTATCAAACACGTGTTTTGCTTTTCCCTCTGTTCGAGGGATTTCTCCGCACTTGCAAATAGTAATTTCAGGGTTGAGCCCGGTGATGTTATTTATTTTGCTTAAGATTTGGCACCTGAGACGATTCACGTCCAGGCTTGGGGTTTTGGAGGAATCCTCAGTTAACTCAACCTTCACCGTAAAAGTGTCTAGCGCGTCTGGTCTATCAACGTATATTTGATACTGGGTCGCCAGTTCAGGGAAACCCATTACGACGTATTCGATTTGACTAGGGAACACGTTGACTCCGCGGATGATAAGCATGTCGTCGGACCGGGCGGCAACGCGCATCATGCGTGCATGCGTCCGCCTACAGGGGCACATGTCCGTTTCAATGACTGAAATGTCTCGGGTCCGGTACCGCAAGAGCGGCATACCCATCTTGTCCAGAGGAGTGAACACAAGTTCCCCTTCTTCTCCTTCAGGAAGAACCTCACCCGTTTCAGAATTAATAGTTTCAACGAAGAAATGGTCTTCCCAGATATGTAGCCCTTTATGCTCGGAACACTCGCAAGAGACGCCTGGACCAGACAATTCGGTTAAACCGTAAACGTCAAAGGGTTCCAATCCGAGGGCATTTTGGATCCTTTCACGAGTTCTTTCTGACCAGGGTTCAGCGCCAAACATACCGATTCTGAGTTTAAGGTCTTTTTTGGGGTTAACGCCTTCCGCCGCCATGGTTTCCGCGAGGTAAACAGCGAAACTTGGGGTACAACACAATATGGTGACACCCAGATCCTTCATCAGTTTTATTTGCCTCTGGGTCATACCGCCGCTGGCGGGGACGATTTCGGTCCCGATTTTTTGGGCGCCATAATGGAACCCCAATCCGCCTGTGAACAAACCGTAGCCGTAAGCGATGTGGATAACGTCTTCTTTTCTTCCGCCTGCAGTGTAAATTGACCGCGCCATCCCTTCCTGCCAAGCTTCCATATCGCCCTTCGTGTAAGCGCCGATGATAGGGTTTCCTGTTGTTCCGCTGGAAGCATGGATTTCTACAATGTCAGCTGAGTCCACAGCGACTAAACCCATGGGATAGTTGTCACGCAGGTCAGTTTTAATTGTATAAGGGATCTTTTGAATGTCTTCAAGGGTTTTTATGCTGCCCGGAGTTACACCTGCAGCTTTCAGTTTGCGTTTATAGAATGGGCTATCATCGTAGCAGTGTTTGACGAGTGCTTTGAGTTTCTTTAGCTGCAGTTCCCTTAGCTGTTTTCTCGACATAGTTTCGATGGGTTTATTCCAGTATTTGTCGCTCACGGTTTTCTGTCCCCAGTTAAAGCCCCAAATAGACCTCTTTGATGTGACTATTGGACAGAAGCTCTCTGCCTTCGCCTTCTAAAATAATTTTGCCTTCCTCAAGAACGTAACCTCTATCGGCGATGCCAAGTGAATCACGGA
Source organism: Candidatus Bathyarchaeota archaeon (assembly GCA_017883615.1). Taxonomy (GTDB): domain Archaea; phylum Thermoproteota; class Bathyarchaeia; order Bathyarchaeales; family Bathycorpusculaceae; genus JADGNF01. The sequence goes on along the minus strand of JADGNF010000060.1, from coordinate 3,786 downwards.
TGTTTTGCTCAACCAAAAGAATGGTCACGCCGTCCTCGTTGATTTTCTCGACTGTGTCCAAGACTTTTTCGACGATTATTGGTGCTAACCCCAGTGATGGCTCATCCAAAATCAGGAGCTTAGGATTGGACATTAGGCTTCTGCAAATAACGAGCATCTGCTGTTCCCCGCCGCTTAACGTTTGCGCCTTCGACTTTTCCTTCTTTTTGAGAACAGGAAATACTTGGTAAACTTTTTCTTTTGAATCCTGCACTGCGTTTTTATCTTTCACTGTGTAGGCTCCCAAAAGGAGGTTTTCTTCCACCGTCATCCTGGGGAAGATTTCTCTGCCTTCCGGGATCATAACCAAGCCTTTCTTGACAATTTCGTATGGAGGCAATTTCTGTATAGCTTCGTTTTGAAAAGTCACAGAGCCGGTTTTGGCGGAAAGCAGTCCCATAATGGTTTTGACAAGAGTTGTTTTTCCCGCGCCGTTGGGGCCAATTATGCTAACTATTTCTTTTTCTTTGATTTGGAACGATACATTCCAGAGGATTTGCACTTTTTCGTATCCAGACGAGACGTTTTCGAGTTCCAGCATTATTCTTCCTCGTCTACTGAGAATTTCTTGCCCAGATAAACTTTGATCACTTCAGGGTCGTTGCACACAGTGCCGGGCGTTCCCTCGCAGAGTTTTTCCCCATGATGCAGAACCGTCACTTGGCTACACAGTCCCATGATTACTTTCATGATGTGTTCTACCATGAGTATGGTTATGCCTTGTTTGTTGATGAGTTTGATGAGTGTGATTGCTTCGTCGTTTTCCTTCGGAGTAAGCCCAGTGAGAAGCTCGTCGAGGAGGAGCATTTTGGGTTCTGTTGCGAGCGCTCTTGCAAGCTGTACTCGGCGGAGCTCGATGACGTTGAGGTCTTTGGCTGACGAGGTGAACTTTTCTTTTTGGATGCCGACAAACTCCAAAAGCTCCTTTGCTCGCATTAGCGAATTCTTTTTTGCCGCATGTTTCTTACCTGAAAAAAGCACGCTCGTAAGCACATTCTCCAGAGCAGTCATGTCCGGGAAGGACTGCACGGTCTGAGATGTTTTAGCTAAGCCTCGAGCGCAAATGGCGTAGGGCGCCTTTTTGGATATGTCTTCACCGTCGAACAGGATTTTGCCCCTGTCGGGCTTGTAAACGCCGCTGATTAGGTTGAGTAAGGTGGATTTTCCGGAGCCATTTGGACCAACTAATCCAGCTATTTCTCCTTGCTTCACGGTTAAGTTTACATTTTTTACTGCTTGAACTCCACCGAACGTTTTTGAAACTTCCACGCATTCGAGCAAGCAATTCTTCTCCGGGGCGACTTCTCCATTATATGGAAGTAAAAAATATAAAGCTATGCGGAAATCTTTCAGGAAAAGGGCGAACACTTTTGGGGGAAGTTAAACAGAAACTACTCGAATCTAAATAGAACTAAAATGAAATAGGAACATTAACTGCCCGACATTTCGAAATGAGTTGAACGAGCTTTTGGAAGGCTTTTCCTTTTTTGCATCGTACACCCCCTCTATATATAGTGTCAACTTTCGAGGAACTTGAGGGCATACTCAGAGTGTTTTTGAGACTTGGAGACCCGTTGCCTGCAAAGACCTACCCCCCCCTTATATAAAGCAAGAAATGGGAGATCAACCAAAGCTAAGCTGAAGAAAGCAGATCTCTGGTGTCTCTAATTTGGGCGGATAGGAGTTTTCGCGAAGCTTACTCCGAGAAGCCAATTTCAATGTCAAAGCATAAATATGGTTTAAACACAATTAGAGCTTGGTGTTAACATGCCCATTCCACAGGTAAGCGTCTTCCTCGATAACAAACCCGGATCTCTATCGGAAATGCTTGGTCACCTTGACCGGCTCAAAATTAAAATCTACGCTCTATCCATCGCAGAAGCGGGCGAATACGGCGTAATCCGAATGATCACGGCAGACCCAACAAAAGCGGCGCAGACGTTGGAAGACTCGAACTTTAACCTTGCTAAATCCAAGAAGAACACTGAAGTTGTCGCCATCCTCATCACTGAGAAGAACCCAATTTCTAGGATAACAAAGATTTTGGGGGAAAGCGGCGTCAACATCGAATACGCTTATTCGTCGGCCGTGCATTATGACGGCAAATTCGTCTTAGTCGTTAAGCCCAAAGAAGTTGAGAAGGCGGAGAAAGCTCTTAAAGACAACGAAGTTGCCATTCTGTCTCTTGACGAAATCAAGCAACATTTCCAGTAAATAGTCAAATGCGTAGAGCCATAGCGACTTAGATAGCGCCCAAAAGATTCTCGTGTTAGTCTTTAGTGTTTCAAATGGTGGTTACAACGGAAACGCGGTCCCAAAGCAATTAGCATCGCTGCTTTAGGATTTGGACAAAGTATCCAGTTCCACTTTTAGCTTTTCCATCGCGAACTCGATCTTTAAAGGCTTGTTTTTGAGGGTTTGCACTGCTTTGGATGTATTGAGGGAGGAGTCTTTGGGTCTTTTGGCGGGAAAGGTAAGGTCCTTCATGTGGGTGGGATCCAGTAGCGATTCGTCTAGGCCAAATGTTTTGGCAAGTGTGAGAGCGAAGTCGAATCGACTTATGCGGGAAGCTCCTGACAGATGATAAATGCCTGCGAGCCTGCGTTCAGCCGCTTCAAGTGTCATCTCTGCCAAGCTGGAGTTGAGTGTGGGAGAGTTCCATTGGTCCACAAACACTTTAACGGTCTCTTTAGCTTTGAGTTTGTTTAGCACCCAGAGCGCAAAGTTTACTTTTCCCGCTGCTGGAGTTGCGCCGTAAATTACGCTCGGGCGCGCAATGCAAAATTTGCTAACTGTGTTTTTGATGTGTTCTTCGGCTTTTAGTTTCGTGTAAGCATAGTAGCTTATTGGGCTTGTTTGGTCGCTTTCTTTGTAGCAGCCTTTTTCCCCGTCAAAAACGTAGTCCGTGGAGACGTACAAAAGAAAAGCGCCGCATGCCTCTGCCGCTTTTGCAACGTTTAGGGTGCCGTCCACGTTTATTTTCCAGGCAACCTCCTTGTTTAGTTCGCATTTGTCGACATCAGTCATCGAAGCTGCATGCACCACAACATCAGGAGCCAACTTACGGATTTCCGTGTCCACTTTTTCTTTATCGGTTACGTCGAGTTTAACGGGAACGCCATAAGGCGCTTCATGCTGGCTGTGAATTGAGAAAACTTTGTATTGCCTTGCTATAGCTAATTCAGCAAGTTTGGAACCGTACAGGCCGCTTGCACCGGTTATGAGTAGCTTCATTTGTTGCCACTCGTTTTCCATGGAGTCGCAGAAAGAATATCTTCAGTGGCAAATGGTGTCCACCATTTTTCGTTCTCCAAGTACCATTTGACGGTGGATTCTAAAGCATTTTGGAACGAAAACTGTGGATGCCAACCCAGCTTGGCGCTGAGTTTGGAGGAGTCTAAGCTGTACCTTGTGTCGTGTCCTGGCCTGTCTTCGACAAACGCGATTAAGCTTTCGGGTTTGCCAAGCAAGGCAAGGATTTTCTTGACAATTTCTATGTTGGTAACTTCGTTTCCGGCTGAAACATTGTACACTTCGCCTGCTACGCCTTTCTCGAGAACGGCTTCTACTGCTGCACAGTGGTCTAGCACGTAGATCCAGTCGCGGATGTTTGTGCCCGTACCGTAGATGGGAACCGAAAGATTCCTCATTGCGCGGATGATGGTTTTGGGGATGAGCTTTTCTGGCAGTTGTTGGGGACCAAAATTGTTTGTGCATCGAGTTATTGAGGCGTTGAGTTTGAAGGTT
>JADGNF010000059.1 GCA_017883615.1 Candidatus Bathyarchaeota archaeon | reverse complement strand
TTGGTTTAGACATCTTTCCTAATCTCCTTTATTCGAATCTGACGAGAACCTCTATGGTATTTAGTTTATAAGATTTTCTAATTTGACGATAAAACAAGCCAAACCTGAGGCGATAAAAATTTTTGTATGCAGTTTTGAAGCGGAAGAACCGTATACGCCTAGTATAATCTGGAAGATTTCTGCACCAGATTTGCAAACACAATCTTGCGGCAACCCCTTCTAAAGGCGTTCCTATTGTTTTTGTTTTGAGAAACACAGTTCAAAGTCGTTAAGTACGAATGAGTCGATTCTAATAGGAAATTTTATATCGTAAAGGTTTACCTAAGTTTGAGGTGTGAGTTTGATGGCTAACTCAAAACCACCATTATACATGATAACTTGGCGATGTACCCGAAACTGCGTTGGAAGCTGCATGTACTGCAGTTACACCAAAGAATACGCAAAAGATTCCGAAGTAGATACCAAAACCGCAAAAAAAATTGTGGACGAGATTCATGACTTTGGGTGCCAGTGGCTTGGCATCAGCGGCGGCGAACCATTGGTTCGATCGGACATCTTTGAAGTTATTGACTACGCAAAAAAAGTAGGTCTGGAAGTCAGCTTAATTACAAGCGGCTTTGCCTTCGATCAGGCCCGCCTAGATAAGCTTGCCAAATATAACGTTCACACGGCTGTAAGCATAGACGGAAACCGCGAATCAAACGACATAATCCGACGTAAAGGAAGCTACGACAAGGCTGTCTACGCCATGAAGAAACTGTCGGAACTTGGCCTTTTAGACTGCATCGTAACAACAATGACCAAATACAACATCAAAGACATGGCTCACCCAGCAGCTTTAGCCGAAGAATTCAAAGCCCGCATGGTCGTTTACCACAATCTTGTACCAGTAGGCCGAGCAAGCAGCAACATGCCAGACTTAGCACCCACAGCAGACCAATACGAAGAAACCTTCAACGAAATCTACGACCTCCAAGTAAAGTTGGCAGGCAAAGTCAAAGTTAACGTTTACGCGCCTTTCTACGCCCGCATTGTACGTCAGAAAAATCCAGTGGACTTCTGGGATTGGTTCGAAACCGGCTTCCTAGGCAGATGCAGCATCGGTGGCAACTACATGGGCATAACTGAAAACGGCGACTACCGCAGTTGCGGCTTCCACGAAGGCTACCGATTAGGCAACGTCAAAGACAAGAAAGCCAGCCAAGCATGGGATGAACTACAACACAGCGAACTGCACTTGAAACTTCGAGACAAGAGCAACATTAAGGGCAGATGCGGCGTTTGCGAGTACCGAGAAATCTGTGGCGGATGCAGAACACGCGCCGAATACTACACTGGCGACTTGTTCGAAACAGACCCAGCCTGCAATTATGTTCCTAAAGTTTTGCAGGAAGACCCTAACTACTTCAAGAAACAGTAAACCCAACATTTTCTTCTTTTCTTTCGTTTCTCAAATGAGCAAACCTGAGATTCTTGATTTAGCCAATGAAAACGGAAGAATTGTCTTTACCTTTGATAATAGGTTTTAAGGCAACTATAATAAAATAGGCTATTTCGGAAATTTTGTTGTTGTACCAATGCAACCACATACTGCTATAAACTCAGAGAGCCAAGTTGTTCTTTCAGTGCCCCAAAGTCACGATACTTGGCGGGTTAGGTACTAACGAAAACGCGGAAAAGATGTACCCTCATCTGAAAGTAATACCCACTTTTCACCTCCGCGCCTGGTTAACTAACCCTGATCCGCCAATCCACAATTTTAGGGAAGACTAAATCGTTATCAGGACCCAAACATCGCGACCAAACCAGCAACCACCAGACCCACTCAAGTGTCAATCTACGTGATTGACATCGTGTCCGTTGCGACTATCGTTGCGAGTGCGTTCATAAAAAGAAGGAAACCATAACAAAAATTTTAAAACGCCAAAAATAAAAGAGCCTTAAACGCCTTCATATCTTGTCAGTCTATGAACAAGAAAAAGTTGGCATCAACGGTTACATTAGCGCTTATGGCTTCAATTTTATCTGTCGCTCTATCCGTAAATATGTCGCATGGCTTTGAGGCATCAGTATTTCAAGTCTCTGTCCAGTCACCGCAGAATAGATCAACTGTTAGGCCCAGTTTTTCCGTGAATTTCAGTTTCGAAATCCCACCAATGCAAACCATGATTGGATTTACCGTGAATCCAGGCAACTACCTGATAAACGGAGCCCCCAGCGACCTATTCGCAAGCAGTATTTTTGCCGGATGCGTTGTAGATTATGATAGAGCAAAAGTTGTTGATTTAATATCTAACGACTCGGGCGCTTTTGATGCGACCAACGCCTTTGTACATCAGGGAGTCACCCCGGTTCTTTCTTATTCGGGTGAAGAGATCTATAATGGCACTGCTACTTTGACCGGTTTGCGCGCTGGGAGTCACACTTTGGTTATTTGGGTTAAGGCAGTTCAGAATAGTATATCATTTTACGGGGATATTTGGTCAGCTTTCTCGCAAACCGTCAACTTCACTGTTGACAATAGCCCGCTAAACATTGAGGTCCTTTCTCCACAAAATGAGGCATATAACAATGGCACTAACATCCCAGTAGAACTCACAGTTAACGACCCCTTGGCGCAGATTGCTTGCACCTTAGATGGCCAAAATAACGTAACGCTGAATGAGACCACTCAGTCTCCGTTATTGGGTCACTGGAATGGAACATTAACTGGACTCGCAATAGGAGCACATAATTTGACCGTTTCCGCTAGGGACATCGCTGAAACTTTTCTGTCTACTACAACAACCACTTTCCAAATAGCTGAAGCCGCAACACCGACACCTCAACAAAGTCCAAATATTACTCTTTCGCCGTCGGTGCCAGAGTTTCCGTCTATGACAATTTTCCTCGTGTCAGCGATTGCCACCGTAACAGTAATTGCTTGCTTAAAAAAGCAAACCTCAAAGTCAAAGTAGGTAAAAGCCGAGAAAACGCAAACGCAGAGGAACCTCAATGTTTCATCATCTTGTAGATGACAACAAGCACAACTTCTTGCTTGGCTTTATGTAAGGGAGGGGGGTGGTTTTGCACGCGACAGGTCTCTGTAAGCTGGTCGGGTTTTCGTTTCTGTTTGTGGCTATAAATAAAGGGGGGTAGGTCGCCGCAGAGCAAACGCCGTCAAACATTTGATCCAATCATGTTTGGAGCCTAATATCCAATCTATGCAGAAAAGGGGGAGGGGTAGGCGAAAACGCAGCTGCAAAGTTTGAAACCAATAGTTGTCGATCATGTTTGGTGCCTATTAGTGACTCTATGCACTGGCCTATAGGGGGTAGGGTTGGCGGGCTCTCTTTTTGCTAAAAAGGTAGGGGTAGGGGTGCTATTGGCGGATTTTAAGCTCAATAGCATATTGAAAAGCGTCCAGAGAGCGAAGGGGTAGGTCCAAAACGTAGCTTATCTGCCAGCGGTTCCGGAAAGATGTTTGCCGCCTTTAAATAAGGGGGGTATAGAAGAAAAAAGCAACAGAGAGCAAACCCTCAAAGACTACTTCAGGACTTTTGCAAACTTGACGAACTGCTTCTGGGCAATCCGCAACTCATCCACCGTATTAATGTTCACCACAACCTCCGACTTATCCAAAACGTAGACTTCCTCTTCCATCTCGGCATCGTCGATTCGTTTGCCATCAAGCACATTTATGCCAGCGTAAACCACGCACTCGCCCTTCCATTCGAAAGCGTAACCGGCTGCCAACCCGAGTTTCTCGCGGGTTTTTTGGGGAACCACAACAGCCAAAGCAGCTTTCCCGCACATGACGTAACGTTGCAATATTTCATCGACTACTTCACCGGTCAACAGCGGCAAGTCAGCGGCGACTGCTAAAACCGTCTCCAATCCGAGCTTCTTCACCGCGAAGTCCATGTCGGAGACGTATTCTTTCCCTGGAGTTACGACAACTTTCACCGGAAGTTTTCCGAGATATTTGGCGGTTTTGGGCGTGTTTGGACTTACCGCAACTACCACAAAATCTACGTTTTTCGCGTTCTTCAACGCGGAAAGAACATGCTCAATAACGGGTTTTCCGCCCACCCTCAAAAGCGGCTTCTCCTTCGCCAAACCCAACCTCGTGCCTTTGCCGCCAGCCATTACAAGCGCAGTCACAGTCATCGCAGAACCGCCAACAAAACAACCACGCAAACCATGCGGACAATTTCGTTAGTTGCTCCCAACACGTCGCCTGTTACACCGCCAAAGTTTCTGTGCGCAACAGCGACCATGGCAAGACCCGCAACGACTGCAGCAACCACAACAAGGAAACCAGCAAGCCAAAGCAGCGGCACCGCAATTGCAAACGACAATAACAGTGCAACGACCAAAAGGGCATCGCCACCTTTGTCATGCATGACGTCCATAAAGGGCGAATTCATGCCTTTATGCACCGCTCGTCCAGCCCAAGTTGCCACAACCATCGACAACTTCGCACACAACTCAACCACGACCAAAGCGGGAATAATAAGGGGAACAGCAAAACCGCCGACAAAAATATTCCTGCTAAGCTCTCCAAAAGCGAACGCTGTAATAATGTATGTCATAAGTCCTAACCCGATTGCACCAGCTCCAGTGAACTGGTCATGCATTACCTCGATTTTTCGCTCCGCGGTTCCATGATACATTACGGCGTCGCCGAAATCCAGCAACCCATCCGTATGGTGCAACCCCGTCAGCCAAAGTAAAACGGCCAACGACAACGCGCCCACAACCAAACCTGGCAAAAACAGGCCCATAACCCACCCAAACACGCCCGCCAACAAACCCAGCAAACCGCCCACAAGCGGAAACAGCCACATAAGCTTTGCAGAATCCGCCAAGTACTCCATGTCCATCTTGAAAGGCAGAACCGTAAGGAAAGCGAGCAGGTTCTTAATTTGACTCAGCATACCAAAACCTATTTCCACAGCTTTTTAGGCACCACTTCGAACTGCCCAATCTCCAAATGCCCATACCCGCCAGCCGAGGATTTTGTCGTTTCTTCAAGCTTCACACTTTCACGAAAAACAGGACCGTCAGTCACCACAGTGTGATACTCGCCGCCTTCCCCACACGGGTCAACATCTTTCAACTTCAAAATCTCCCGCAGGAATTCCCCGTTGAGTTCTCTACCTAACCAATCTTCGCCCAAAACATCCAGCCTAGTCCGAACAACGGTTGCCTTGAAACCCGCCGCAACAAATTCTTCGAAAATTTTCTTTGTGTCACCCTGCCAAAGCGGCCGAATCGGCTCCAAACCCACCTCACCGCAGACCCGTTCCAGCCAACGTTCCTCATGACCTGCAACCTCGTAAATATCGCCTGTAACTAAACCCTGCACACCTTTCGCTTTGAACTCCAAAAGGGCTGACTTAAACTCTTTCTCGTAAGTTTTCGGGTGAGTCACAATTTTAGCAAGCGGAACTCCGATGGATTTTGCCTGCGCATCCAACAAGTCAGCGCGAATAGCATGGAAATTCGAGGTTTTCTCGCTTTCCATGAATGTTAACAAACTAACAACATCTAAGCTCTGTTTAACCGCCTTGTAGTAAGCAAAGCAGCTGTCTTTTCCTCCACTCCACGCAGAAACAACCTTCAAAGCATTTTCCTCCTCACTTCAACACGCATTTTCACGTTTGATTGTTATATGATTTTCCTTAACCCTCACTCGGCTTCAAATGGCTAACAACAGAAGACGCTTCCGCAGCAGCCAACTTTGCTTCCTCTTCGGAAATATTCAACAGACGCAAAAGCTCAGTTTGATCCTTCACAAACATCGCGCCCAGCTTTTTCAACTCCCAAAACAGCGCTGTTGCTTTTCCGCCCGTGAAATCCCGGATTTCTATGGGAACTTCATCGATAACGTAAGTTGGAATACCAATCTTGACGGCTTCTTTGGCAGCCTCCAAATTCCGCAAGTTCCCCAGCCCAAACGGAACGGAAGTGAGAACCAAAATATTTGCCTTGCCAATCATTGCCAGATTAGCTTCTTGAGTTTTTTCGGTAACTGGAGAAAACGGCGCCTCAGCAGTCACCGGGACTTTCAGGTACTGCGCCGTTGCATAGTCAGTGTCTGACACATTCAAGACTCCTGCCGTCACATTGTATCCTGAATCGGTCAGAATCTTCATGAGCGTGCTTCCTGTTCCCGCGCCGCAAATCAGATGTACAGATAGGCTCCTTTGCCGCTGATCTTTAGGTTTAGAAATCGGAATTACATAGGGCAAGTCGGTAACTGGATGTTTGTTTACGATGACGTCAATTCCGAAAACTTCCTTGATGTTCTCGCCAGTTAAAGTCTCCGCCGTTTTTCCGGCAGCAACAATCTTACCCTTCTTTAACAGAATAATTTGGTCGCAGTATCGTGCGGCAAGGTTGAAATCGTGAAAAACACCCACAATGAGCATTTTTTTCTCGTCGCATAACTGCTTTAGAAGATCCATAATCTCCAATTGGTTTCCAATGTCCAAATGGCTTGTGGGCTCATCAAGCAGCAGAACCTTCGGTTCCTGAGTTAAAGCTCGCGCGATAATTACCCGCTGCCTTTCTCCGCCGCTTAACTCATTCACAAGCCGGTCTGCAAGATGCCAAGTTCCAGTATACTCCATTGCTCTTCTTGCGATTGCGAAGTCTTTTTGACTTTCCGTTTGGAGACGACCCAAATGAGGGGTTCGACCCATGAGAACAACTTGAAGAACAGAAAAACTGAACGCAATGTTACTGTCCTGCGGAACCATAGCCATCTGCTTGGCGACATCGCCAGTTTTCATCTTGTAAACGTCAGTTGTATCTAAAAGAATCGCACCTTTACGTGGTTTAAGCACTCGGCTAATGCTTTTCAGCAGGGTTGTCTTCCCTGAGCCGTTGGGTCCCAATATGCCAAGGAAAACACCTGTGGATACGGAGAAACGTACGTTCTCCAAAATCTTAGATGATTCGTAAAAACAATCGATATCTTCAATCCTCAAGTTAACCATAGTTTAACCTCAGAAAGCATCTATCCTCTTCTTCCTGCGCAACAAGAACAGGAAAAACACCACTCCTATCACTGCAGTGATTACTCCAACAGGCACTTCCTGCGGAGAAGATGGAGAAGTCAAAAACCGCGTCACACCATCGCACAGAACCAGAAATGAAGCACCCAAAATCACAGACGCCGGAATCAGAATCCGGTGATCCGGACCCACAATTAACCGAGTCAAATTCGGAATCATAAGACCTATAAACCCAATCAAGCCAGACACCGCAACCGCGGCGCCAGTTAGCACCGCACCCAAGATAAGCAGAATCAATTTCAGACGTTCTAAGTTAATTCCTAAATGCTGAGCTTGATCTTCTCCAAGAGCAATTATATTTAAATCCCTTGCATAGAAGTAAGTCACAAAAATCCCAACCAAAATAAACGGCACCATACTCAAGACCCCAGTCCAAGTTGTCCTAGTTGAACTCAAGCTACCTATCAGCCAAAAAGTCAGAGGACCAAGTTTGTCGCCAGCAATCGTCTGCAAATAAGTCACTATCGCCAGCTCAAAAATGCCAACCGCTATGCCAGAAAGCAACAAAGTACTTATCGGAACCCTAGAACCCACACGGGCAATAAAGTAAACCACAAGAACAGACAACATACAACCGATAAAGGCAAAAATCGGTATTGTAAAAATACCAAATTGCGCAACGCCAAAACCCAAAACTATAGCAACCGCCGCACCTAACGAAGCTCCAGACGAAGCACTCGTCGTGTAAGGATCAGCCATAGGATTGCGAAACATTCCTTGAAATATCGTTCCCGCCGCCGCCAGCGCAGCTCCAACCATGGCGCCAGCAACGATTCTGGGCAACCTAACAAGTATTATGATGCTTTCTTTGTTTTCCTGGAAAGGTGTAAGCTGCACAGAGTTACCAATAAAGGGTACGTGCTTTAGGAGAATTTGGATTATGTCAGGAAAAGGAATCTGAGCAAAACCCATGTTCAGGGACACAAGAACACTCGCAAAAAAGAGCACTAAAAGAAGCAAGAAATAGGTTTTCCACCGCGAAACTCGCTTAAGCTTTACTGACTTATCGTTTATCTCCAAATATTAGTTCTCCAAAACTAAAAAAACAAAAAAGGAAAAGGGGTATTTATTGTTGGTCGGTAAAGTTTCCGAAAATTTCTGGGTGAATTATCTGCGCAATGAACAGCAACGCGTCTGCCTGCCGTGGTCCAGGTTCATCAATTAAGTCTCCGTTAATCGTGTACATCTTATGGTTCACTACTGCTGATATTGAGCCCCATCCATCTCTAGCTGCCACTGAACTGTAATTGCCCCAGAAAGCACTCACACCCATTTGACTTGGGAAGATCAGTATGTCGGGATTTTGCGAAATTATAGCTTCTGCGCTGACAACTGGATAATCGGTTGTTGCGTTTTCAAAGATGTTTTGTCCGCCTGCCTTCGTAATAAGTTGGTCAATGAATGTGCCTTTCCCCGCGCTCATGTAAGGGTCACTCCAAACTTCATGGTAAACTCTTGGCTCGATAGTTGCGTTTTGAACAGCGTCAACTACGGCGTTTATTTTCTGCTGCATAGTAGCAACGGCAGCCTGCGCGTCCGCGTTGTGATTTGTAGCTTTTCCAATCGTAAGCATATCGGCCATTATACCATTAAGATCTGCAGGATTAAAGGTCAAAACATGGTAACCTAATCCTCGAAGCTGATCCGCCGCATCAGAACTCCCAAGCGACGCAACAACCAAATCAGGATTCAAACTAACAATTGGCTCAATGGCAGGTTGATAATAGTTACCAATGCTAGTCATGTTACCCGCCGCCACCCAAGCAGAGAAATTATAAGGATAAAAGTCATAATCAGTCACACCAACAACCTTATCACCCGCACCGACCGCGAAAATTATCTGAGTATTGGCAGGCGCCAACGAAACAATGCGCTGCGGATAAGCCGTCAAAGTAACAGTGTTATTCATATCGTCACTTAAGACAATCGGGAAAGCGGACGGAGTTGACGAAGGGCTAGGAGACGAAGAAGCCGATGGACTAGGCGAAGGCTGAGTTGTGCCTGTACCTTGATAGTACACGACCGCGCCAACTGAAGCCACGACGATTATTGCAATAACAACAAATGCCATAATGATTAATCGGGTTTTTGCCATTTGTTTTTCCTCTTTTTCATTTCATCTCGGTTAGATGGATTATCCATCCTACTGCCTGGAATATAAACTTTATACAAAAAGGCATTTGTAACCCTCAAATGCTTTGATAGTTTCAAGGTTTATGCGCGGAAGATTTAAGAAATTGCTGTGTATATGAGAGGTGAATTGATGCATATGGCTCCCAAAAAATCGCCGCCGTTATTGACTTACCTCGAAGAACGAGGCATCACGCTCAAAGACATGATTGACACCGCGCTGGAATTCTACGTCCCCCACCCAGGAGTAGAAACCAAAGAGAAAGCCATTGAAATGTTAACTGAAGAATTCATGGATGTTCTGCAGGACGTCAACATTGCAACGTTGGAAGTCATGGCTTTTCGCGGACAAGAAGATGCCGAGGCAGGCAGAATTCCGGGCTTAACTCAGGAAAGATTCCAAGGACGACCTGGACTTGTGGCTGACGAACTAATCGGACTAGCAATCGCGGGCTACATCGCAGGGGCAAAAGGCATATTTGAGTTCACAAGGTTTGATCAAGCCAAACCGGGAATCCTGAAACGGTTAGGCGCGATTTCTAACGATGCAATTGGCGGGTTAGTTGCCGGCGTATCCTCGAACATGTACACGCGTGCATTTCGAGAAGCTTCAAAATAGAAAATCTAGTTTGTTAGCAAAATTATGTTTTTTTGAAGGCGGAGAAGACTCCGTGGCAATCACATGCAGTACCAACGACGAATTTGTTTTTGGTTTGTGCCCATTTGAAAAATTCTGCAAGTTCGTTACCTTTTAGGGCG
>JADGNF010000010.1 GCA_017883615.1 Candidatus Bathyarchaeota archaeon | reverse complement strand
TCATTATCATCATCATCTTCTCCTAGGTCAGGCGGTATGGAGGTAGAGGTTGAAGGGTCTTCTTCTAAAGGGGCGCCTGATGGAGGTTTGGGTGCTGAAGTTTCTTCGCAGCCAGTTTTGCCTGCTTAGCCTGTTTTGGGGTCTGCTGAAGTTTTGAGTAGTCCTGAGGAAGCGTTGAGGAAGATAGCTTATATCTGCCTATCAATTTAGTTTTTTAACGGAGTTATCCGACGTGTCTGCGCTTAGCAAAATTGCCTTTTACCAGAATAGACGGGACGAAGTCGCAAACCAACAACTCGCTAAAGAACTAGCTGAAACTGAAAATCAGGCGGGCATCAGGGAAATTGTGGAGAACCTGCAGCACAAAAACAAGAACGTACAAAGCGACTGCCTTAAAGTCCTCTATGAAATCGGGTACTTAAAACCCGAATTGATCGCTCCATATGTTCAGGATTTTTTGGGTTTGCTCAAAAGCAAGAGTAATCGAATGGTCTGGGGCGCCATGATAGCCCTTGCCACCATTGCAGACAAGAAATCCAAAGAAATCTACCAACAACTCGCCACCGTCATCAAAGCCGTAGACGAGGGCACCCTAATCACAGTTGTCTGGGGTGTAAAGGCGCTTGCCAAAGTCGCCGTATCCGAGCAAACCTACAAACAAAAAATCTTCCCCCTCCTCACAGCGCAGCTAAAAAAATGCGCCCCACGAGATGTTCCAATGCATGCGGAAAGCATCCTGCCCGCTATAGACGTAAACAATAAACAAGAATTTCTCAGTATCCTCGAGGCCAGAAAACCAGAAATGAGTGCCTCCCAACTTGCCAGATTAAGAAAGGTCACCAAAAATCTGTAACCCGCAGATTTCGTCTTTAGAGTCGCTTGGCGCCGCCGATCTCAGCGAAAACAGCTACAATGTCTAAGTATCACTTTGCTCTCTTTATTTTTCTTCTTATGGTAAGTATGACTGCAACTAATGTTGTTGACAACGCAAGAGCTGGCAGGGCGGTCCAGGTTGGGAACTCTAGGACAGAAGGCGAATGATGTGAGGTTGGAATTGGGTACGAATAAGCCCTAACGCAGGACCAACCTTGAAAAGGTCGAGTAACAGACAAAGAATATGTTTATCATTGTCGAATGCCTGAAGTTTGTAAATTAGGGGTCAATGGATGGGTGTACCGGCGAACAAGATTGCGTATTCGCTTCGGCGAAAAATAGCAATCTTGGCGGCTATTGTGATCATTGTCATAGTTGGCCTATGGAGCTTTACGTTGTACCCGAACAGTTCTTCCAGCAAAAACAGTTATTATCATTATAGATACGATCCTAATACGGCAATTCACATACTTGCTGACGGCAACATTTCATTCGTTGGGTCAGATCCAACTAGTATTCCAATCACGCGCAACGGAACAACATACACAATTGTTGGCAGCCTTCAAACTGAAATTATTATTGAAAAGAACAGCATTGTTCTAGATGGCAAAGGATTACCTTCAGGTAGTCTGGAGACTAATGGGAATTACCCGAATCAAAACGCGATAACCCTGTTTGGAGTTAATAACGTTACAGTTGAGAACGTCAACGTTGACCCAATGTATTATTCAATCTGGTTCAATGATGCATCAAACAGCAAAGTGATGAACACAAGCTCGTTTTACATCACTTTAACTGGTGGACAAAATAACGTTGTGACGAATTGCGCAGTTACGCGCTGTGATTTGCAAGATTCTTCAAGCAGTACGGTTAGCGACTGTGTTGTTGGGGAGTTTAATCTTGAACAGAACTCAAACAACAACTCATTCCTAAGAAAACAGCTGTACCTTGTCGGACCCAAACCGCATAATGCTTGTTGACTCCTCAAACAACCTGTTTTTCCAAAACACTTTCGGGACGTGTTTCCGATGGGTATGCATGACTAACCATTGGACAATCACTACGGGCAACTTGTTTGTTGCGAACAATGTGACCACAGGAAAGTTCATTATGTCTGATGCCTTGACTGGAAAAAACACTTTTTATCACAACAACTTCCAGAATTTAGCTTGGAACTCCTTAGATGCAAGCAACTCGGTTAATACTTGGAGCATCAATGGACAGGGTAACTATTGGAGTGATAACAACGGCACGGACGCAAATCATGACGGAATAAGTGATACTCGGCAGCTGATTGACACAAACAACGTTGACAATTATCCTTTGATGTATCCAATAACCATTCAGCTCGAAAAAATACCTGCAAACTAAGCTTTTGTTAAAAGGCGTCAAGCTCAGATTGCTTTCATTAGCCCTCCAACTTCCACAATTTTCCTGGCACGAAACTGTCAATGGGCATTTCTTTTCTTCAGATGGTTAGATAGGTTTAAATTGGTTAAGTTTAAGTATAGAGAAGAATAATGATTACGAAGGGTCCAAAATGAGCGAAATGACCACAGAAATCCTTGAGCAGAACATCGGCAAGATAGTGCTAGTTCGGCTTAAAGGTGGAAAAAGTTTACGAGGTCGATTGAAGGGATTCGATCAGCATCTCAACTTAGTGTTAGAAGAAACCGAAGACACAACAAACGTCGAAAGCCAACGCAAACTCGGTCTAATAATTGTCCGCGGAGACAACGTAGTATTGATTTCTCCGCCTCCAAGATAAGGTTGGACATAAATGGGTAAAGGCACTCCATCAATGGGCAAACGCCAAGGCAAAACCGTGCATATAAAGTGCAGACGCTGCGGCAGACGTGCCTACCATGTCCGCAACAAACGTTGCGGTGCATGCGGCTACGGCGAAACCAAAACCATCCGCCACTACAAGTGGCAGACCAAAACCCTTGCTCGGGTAAGAGTCGTCTAAACAGAAGCTGTTTAGGCAATCATTTTCTTCTCCTATTAGTTTTCATTTTTTGTGAATCTACTTTTCAGGGTACCGTTCGAGAATTTCTCTAATTAAATTCAGGTTCCGAGTAGTCGCACGAGTTTTGAGTTTGGATTCTAAAAATGGGTTAGGTTTTCCGCCGTCCCCGTGACCACAAGTGACACTGAAAACTTCGGTTCCTCGAGAAGAAATTATCGTTGCTGTTGAATTCGGAATCATAAGCGGCAGCTTCAGAGGAAATTTTGAAGGCTTCTTTTCAAGGAAAGTCACAAGGAAACTGGCACCTTCAATGTTCTGGCCTTTGAAGGGGTCCAATTCGACAATCTCTCTAAGCTGGGGAACGGTGCGAACAAACACGCCGACCTCAAAGCCCAACGCTACACGGAGCGTTTCTTTCACCATTTCTGTAATAGCTTCAGGATCTGTTGTGTCTGTTTCAAAGATGATGTTGCCGCTTTGCTTGTAAGTCGAAACCTCAACAAAACCTAAGGAAACGAATACTTCCCGCAGTTTCCCTTTGACAACGTTATGTCCACCGACGTTTATGGCTCTTAGAAAAACAACGAAACGAGGCATAACACGGATGCAGTTTGCAGCCAAATAAGGTTGCCGACTCAACGTACGTTAACAAAGTCAGTAAAAATGTTTATGAAACAAATAGAAAAGGATGGGAATTATTCGGTTCCGGGGCTGTAGTAACCTTTGTCGATTTTCACGAAAATCAATGGTCCTCGGCTCTGGGACATCTCACGTGCTTTCCGAAGGGCATTGTTCAGCACAGTAAGAACCTGCTCTTTTTCGCTTAGGGTTTCGCAGCATTTATCCCCTAACTCCATTTTGAGGAGGTTCTCAGAAAGAATTTCGGTTCCGCAGATCTCGCCGTTCTTTACTAGAGTGCCGACTACTATTTCCATGATTTCCTGCTTGTGCTGAAGGCTTCTCCAAAGTGGCTCTGCATTTGCTAACGTTTTGGCGACTTTGTTCCATTTGTTTTGGCTTTGGTTACCGATGAGGAGTTTGACGCGTTCCTTCCATTTCTTAAGCCAGATGCCTACCCACACGGTTAGGAATGCTTCGAGTTCTTGAGGGTTTTCCTTATAGAAAAGCTCCATTTTGTCGACGAGTTCAAAGTTGTTTGCTTCTTTGCCGATGAGTTGCCACTGGAATTTGAGGTAGTTGGTGAAGTCTTGGCAGGCAACCTGCAGTACTTTGCGGTCTGAACCCATAATGTCCAGAGCTGGATCCGCATCCTTTAGCTTTTCAGTTAAGACTATCTCTACAAAGTTCATATTAACCAATTCCGCTACGAAGCCTTCTCCATTATATCTAAGCGTTTGAGGCTTTTATTAAACTTTATTTCTCTTGCGGGTATAACTGGTTTAGGTAGTTTTCAGCAATATTCCCATACTTGACATATGGATTGTACCTGAAAAATGGTTTAGGCGAGTAGATATGGCAGTTCTGAGAGGTTATTTAATATGTAATCTGGCTTCGCCTTTGAAAGTTCCTCGCGGGAATAAAGCCCAGTCAAAACCGACACGGTTTTGGCGCCCGCTGCTTTCCCCGCCTCCACATCTACCACGCTGTCGCCGACTATGACACAGTCGCACATCTGCACATCCATCGCTGCTACAGCTTTGATGAGAGCTTCCGGAGAAGGCTTAGGTTTGTGAGTATCCAACGCTGTAAGGATATGAGCGAAGTAATGGTCCAATTGGAACTGGCGAAGTTCACTGAATACGGCACTGCAGGGAACAAACCGCATGGTGATAACCGCCAACTTCGCCCTCTGAGACAAAGTTTGTAAAGTGATTGCGATGTTTGGAAAAGGCTTGGTTTTTTGAGCGCTAATGGAGTAGAAAGTCTTCAAGTAAACCTCCACAAAAGCTTTCGTATCGACTTTTAATAGGTCGGACAACGGCTGTTTTTGTTCCATCCGCTTGGGAATTTCAAGCGCCGCAACGTCTTCGGGCGCTTGCTGTCCAGTTGCTTTGAAGGCAATTCTTGCTGCTTCTAGGTACGCTGGTTTGGTATCGAGTATTGTTCCGTCTAAATCGAACATTATGCCTTTAACGTGGAGCTTGCCGTTGTTCATGATGCTGTCCTGCTTTGTGTGTGAATGCGGCTTGCTTCATAAGTGCTTTTTCCTCTTTTCTCCTGTAACCTTATTAACCAATTGACCCCATTCAAAACAAGAATCAACAGAAGGAAGATTGCTTCAATGACTGAAAAACCAACTGAAGACGGTAACGTGAATACGTTGTGCAGGTGTCCGCATTGCGCGTGCTGTTTTTGCACTGAAGCAGACTTGAAACGACATATGGAAACCTACGGCACGTCCAAAACGGAGCATTCCGCCGAGTTTCAGAGGGTCCACGGCAGGTTAGAACACGGTTCGATCGGCGGTCCGGAATAACTTTAGGCTTTCTTTTTATGATGTTAATGTAAAGGCTATAAAGCAGGAAACAATACTGTCTTAACGTTGCAAGAAGACTGAATGAACATGACTGAACAACCATCAAGCAATCAAGAAGCCGCTCCTCAAAAACTTGAAATTGATGACCTCTCGAATTTTCAGTTCCACGCCGCCTACATGGTTTATGCGGAGTTGTTTGACCATGCCACCGGGGTTGACACTAAAAAGGACCTAAACCTGAACATTGAAGACCTCAAAGAGAACAAGATTAACCCCGAAGCTTTCTATAGAAACGTTGCCCGTTACAGAGGAGACTCTGTGCCAGAGCGTAGACGCGACAGGTTCACGGTGCAGACTCAACGCAAGAAGGATTGGCGGATGAAGTCCCAGAAGCAGGAAAGAATCCGTCGCCACAAAAAATAGGTTTTTTCCTTCCAAAATTCACAATCTCTCCCCTTGCATTTTTTGCAAAGCATCTTAGTAAGACGATTGTTTTCTTATGGATAAATTTAAATTGGGATTGACAATATAGAGAGCAGAGTGCAAAACCAGCCTTTGCACAAAACTAGTGTAGGAGTTGAAAAATAAAAATGTCATATCCAAAAGAGATGCACAAAGCTACTTGCGCTGATTGCGGGAAAGAATGCGATGTTCCGTTCAAACCAGACGGAAGCAGGCCAGTTTATTGCCGCGAGTGCTACGCAAAACGAAGACCACCACGCCGATATTAAGCCGTTCAAACTAACGTCTTACTTGTTCAAAACATCTTTCCTTTTTATTTTTTCCTTTAGCTCTTATCCTTTTAATAACACCCACAAATCATAGACCCATTCAGTTGGGCCCTTTTGATCCTGCCAATTCACATGTTCTTCAAAGCCGCCGACCCATCCGTTCTTTCCCATTTGCCAACTTATAGGTTCGTAGCCGCTGTTTTCAATCCAGTTCCAAAGCTTCCTCCACCCAAAATCGATGTTTTCTAAGTTCTTGAACCTTAAAACAGCGTACAACCCGCCCCTAATTTCTGAAGTTTCTATTTCTTCGCTTTTTGGCGTGCTGACACCTGTTAAGTATAGTTCATATCCGTGTGTGTTGGATTTGTCAGTTGGGTAAGTGGTTCTGCCAAACAAGCGTGCTCCGGGTTTTTTCATCAGGTTTTTGGTTTTGGCGTACTTCAGGATTCTTTTGCCTGCTTCTTCTTTTGGCGCTTCATCAAAAGAGCATACATACGCTGCTTGCATGACGGGTAACTTTTCAATTCTGACTTCAAGCTCTTTCAAGCCCATCGTAAAATCCCACTAGAGATTATTGTTTGAATCAGTATAATTAATTTTCCCTAAAAGCCGATATGTTAACACTACCACGAAAATCAAAGAAAAAAGAATGAGGAACTTTGTTCTAAACCTTAATCTCGTAGACTAAGTCGCAGTCACCGGGGGTGCCGGGTTTTCGAATTTCTTTTAGTCTAGCATTTCTGATTTTTAGGTTTTCAACAACGGCGCCAACAGGAAACAGTGAGATCGCGCACGCTGGAGTTATTCCGTGTCTTTCCTTGACAAGTTTGCCGTGGCAAACAAAGCATCCTCTAACTTCCAAGATATACTCCGAACCCGATTTCAAGAACTTGACGGTTTTGGCTAACTCAAAGTCATTTTGCAGGTAAGCTGCGATTTTCGCCATTAAGTCGTCCAGGTTTTGGGCTGTTGGGGTGCTTGCGCCCCATTTTTTGCCGAGGTTCATGCTTGCTTTTGCGAAAACCTTCTGATTTTCTTCGCCTAGTGCACCTTGAATTGCGCAAAGAGTTTCAATTAGTGGTTTTTGTGGAACTAATCTTTTTTCAGACATTTTTCCAATTCCTCTATGAGTTAATACTATGTGGGTGAGAACGCTTTATTTTTCTGGCCGCTGACCCAATCTGAGATTGTAACTTCGTTTGTGTTTCCCAGGGGTTTTACTGTGACTATTCCCCGTTCCGCAAAGCGAGCAACGATGCGGTGGGTTTTAAGTCGACTGAGTCCAGCATCTTTTCCTACGTATTTTTGCAAGTATTTGCCTTGATGAGCAATCAATGTGCTCAGGACTTTTT
This sequence comes from Candidatus Bathyarchaeota archaeon, assembly GCA_017883615.1. Taxonomy (GTDB): domain Archaea; phylum Thermoproteota; class Bathyarchaeia; order Bathyarchaeales; family Bathycorpusculaceae; genus JADGNF01. Next base: position 37,149 of record JADGNF010000010.1, on the reverse strand, counting down.
GCTCTTCTGGAGTCATGGTTTTCAAGATAACTTCGCAGGAGTTAGGCTCTGATCTTGAAATTTGCGTATCTGTTTCTGAAGTTAGGGTTGGTTGGCAGGTTTTTCTGGTGTTTCTAATTTCGGGAAGAACCATGTAGAAACTGAAGCCTATTATGCCGATTACTGCCGCAGCGATTATAGCTACGGGGATTATCCAGAGATTGGAATTCGTCGAAGTTCCAGCTCCGTTGCCACCCATCATTCCGCCCATTCCACCGTTGTTCCCGCTTGTGGTTCTGAAACCCATACTCCCCCACATTTGCCCGATCCAACTCGACTGATAATAGGAGGGCGTAGTTGCAGCCAAGTATAGGCTAACTGCGACAAGACTGATGAGAATCGCTACTGCAACTATTAGCACGATGAGGAAAATGTGCAATCTTCGCATAACTAAATAGATTTAAGACAACGAATTAAGGCTTCGCACAGAGATTGAAAGAAAAAGAGGAACATCTTGAAGTTTTACGTTGTCAAAAGTCGTTTGCTTTTGGTCAAGAAACTTTGTGACAAGGAATCTTTACAAGAAAACTCTTAAGCCAAGTTAAACCTATAGTTGCTGGGTGGGTATGGCGATGAAGAGAAGAACAATCCAGGTTTACGCCTTATCGTTGTTTCTGTCTGTTCTAATTCTTCTTTCTTCGTTAGCTGTTTTCGTTCCGCAAGCGAAGGGTCAATCGCCCGCCGTCCAGAAAAGCTTAGACTTCTTTGGGAATGTACTTGGAGTAGACCTATCAAAGTGTTCCATAGATATTGGCGCGGACATAACTGACTCATCTCCAACCTTCGGAAATCTTCCCAGAGAAACCCTCACAATAAACCTCAATTTTGCAACCGGCAGAATGCAAGGTTGCTTTGTCTTCCTAAATGGCATCTATACCTACAGCACAATTTCTGTCCTGCAGGGAACAATAAGTTACGCCAATCCGTTGCCGGCAGATAAACTCAACAGGGTAAAAGAGTTACTTCACAGGTACCACCAGTACGCAAGCGACGAAAACCTGCAAGACATGGCAAACCTTCTTGACTCCGTTAGTGAAATGAAAACAACGACCGCAACCGACGGGAACGTCGCTTTGACGATTAATTACAACGGCAACAGTTTGATTAGTATTATGTTCTATTATGCTGTAAATGGAATCGCTTTCCCGACTGGGTTAAGCTTGCAGATTAACGGGGAGGGTGGCGGAATTGCTGACCAGACAGAATTTGTCCACGTCGGCAACGCAACCTTGGCGGTTTCGCCGAACGATGCAGTCCAAATCGGGTTACAGGCTGCGAAAGCAATCACAGTCAGCGTGCAGGGGAATGATGGCTCCTATACAAATGTGCAAATTGCCCTTCAAAGTAACCCATTGTCCATTTTCTTGACGATTGCTTACCGCGAGCCCTTCACAGAGTATCCCGAGTGGTACATGTTTTTTGGTCCAGATGGCTCCCAAAATGTGAGATATGGCGTGCTGGTCTATGTTTGGGGCGACAGCGGCCAAGTAGCCTTATGCCAGTCCCAAAGCACCTTCAGTCCAACCCCAACACTATATCCTTTGCCAACCCCAACCTACACGCAAACTTCGACACCAGCGTCCTCACCCTCTCTTTCACCTTCACCAACTTTAACTCCCACACAGACTCCAACTCCGACGAGCCCACCAACCCAAACACCAATCCCCACTCAATCAACTACCCCAAATCCAACTATAACAATAACTCAACCACCAACCGCAATATCAACCCCAACTGAAACTACCTCACCAACCCCGAACCCAATTCCATCATCAACAGCATCTCCCACACCCACTCCAATCCTAACAATTATTGAAGCCACCACAAATGCTGGCTCAAAAATTGACTTGCCAATTTAGCGGAAACGTATCCAGCGCACAAATGACTAACGTTACCCTATCAACCGACCCTTCAGTTGCCGAAACTACACTATCATTTAGCCTCACAGGACAAAGTGGCACAAGCGGATTTGGAAATATTACCATCCCTAAAAGCGCCATAACAAACACAACCACATCAACCGTTCCGTTAGTTCTCATTGATGGGGCACAGGCTCTAAACCAGAGCTACACTCAAGATGCAACAAACTTCTACGTATCCTACACGTGCACTTCAGCACACATTCAGTATCCGTTGTTTTTAACCCAGGTAAATCTCCAAGCCCAACTCCTAAACCCGCTACTTCTCCAACAATGGTACCTCATGGTTCTCCAGCTCCTCCCCCGTCCCTTCCATTAATGCTTGCCGTAGTTGCTGTTGGGGTTGTGGTTGTTACGGGAATGATGATTTATTTCAAGATAGTTAAGAAGAAAAGCTAAGAAAGCAGCGTTTTTCTTGCGTCCGGAATCTTTACGAAAAAACCCTTAAAGAACCAACGTTTTGTCTGTTGAGGTTTGGGCGCTAAGCTTACAAGGTGTTTTCACATAATCCGCACTTCCCACTGTCCGCTTACCACTGTTAGTTTCTGACACCTTGACGCAAATAGTAATCACTGTTAAAGCATAATGAAGCTTAACAACAGCCTTTTTCATCAAAACTCTCCAAAACCAAACACATATGTCAAACAGCTGCTGCAGTGAGGATGTTTATACATGTTTAAACATTACATACGGAATGCTTAATTGGAACTCAAGTTTTGAATGTTTAGCTTAGCATTTGAGGGGATTTCCAAACGAAAGCAATTAGTGTAGCAGCATTTGCATTAAACGCGGCACTCTATGTTGCGGCAGGCATATTTTTTTACTCGGTGTTGCCACTAAGTTTTGGCCCAGTGAGATTTTGGCCTCAAGCAGTTATCCCGGCAGTGTTCGCCGCGGTTTTTGGACCTTGGGTCGGCGGGTTAGGCGCTGGACTGGGAATATTCTTAAACGATGTCATTTTAAACGGCAATCCTTTGCTGAGTTTGATGGCTGGAGTTACTTCCAACTTCATCGGTTTCTGGTTGGTGGGCTACATCTCCAGGCGAAAAATTCAGTGGAGATCGTCGATAATAGGCTACGGAATTGTCACCGGCTTTCTAATGGCAATTGCGTACGCTTACACCGAGACCATTTACGTGGCTTTGGTCGCTGTTAGCTATCTCATATTCCTATGTCTCGCACTGTTGTTCCGAAAATTCTTCAGCAAAAAATGGCAAAGCTTCCAAGTAGGTGCAGTAACAGGGTTACTGGTGGGCAGCGCAATAATTGGCTTAATGGTTCCTGTCTATTTCCAATATTTCGCAGCAACCACCACTGCGGTTACTTTAGGCGGTGGTTTGGCGTACTTCATATGGACGTTTACCACAGAAATTGGGTTTATGCTTATCCTAGGACCGCCTATAATAGCAGTCATTTACTTGGCATTTCCTGCCTTCAGGCCTAAAGAACAGCAAAGGGAACCGCAGTGAGCAAAACAGCTAAAGCTTTTGCACCTGCGGCTATCTCAAGTTTTTTTGAAATATGCGACCAAACTAGCGACGGCAAACCCATCACAGACACATCGATGGTAGGTGCCAGAGGAGGCGGCTTTGGACTCCAAAAAGGAGTTTTAACTAAACTCACAGTTTCTTCCGCGAAAACAAGTCGAATTTGCGTTTCAATTAACGGAAACGAAGCTCCCGGAGCCCAAACAACAACAGTCGTTTTACAAGAACTGCTAAAAAAGACCAAGGGAGCCTACGACGTTTTTGTTGACCACAAAATCGAGGTGCCAATCGGAGCGGGGTTCGGCACGAGCGCGGGTGGAGCTTTGACAGCTGGGTTGGCATTTGCAGAAGCTTTGCAGTTGCCTTTGACTTACAACCAGATTGGCAAAATTGCGCATGCCGCGGATATCCAATGTAATACTGGTTTGGGTACCGTGACGCCTTTGACCTTTGGCGGAAGCTGTATACTCGTTCTGGAGCCAGGCGCGCCTGGAATAGGCGTCGTTGACCGCATACCTCTAAGTCCCAACTACGTTATCGTAGCAGGAATTGCTGGAACCTCACTCAACAAGTCCGCATTGTCGTCGCCCAAGATGCGACCTGAAATTAACCGCTGGGGCAAAAAAACCCTCCAAGCAATCCTCGCCAAACCATCCGTCGAGAACTTCCTAGATTGCTGCTGGCAATTCGCCCAGAAAACTGGTTTCGCAACCGAAAAAGTCACGCAACTTGTGCATTTGGCAAAGAAAGCCGGGGCAGTAGGAGCGGCGCAAAACATGATTGGCGAGGTCGTTCACGCATTGGTTGCCCAGGAAAAAGCGGCGGAAGTGGCGGAAGCTTTTAAGCAGGTTTTACCAAAAGAAAGCATATTCGTGAGCAAACTTGACTTCCAAGGTGCAAGGCTGGTAAGCTAACGTGAAAAAATACGTTAAGGTTGCAGTCGGCGGAACATTCGATGAGCTTCACCGAGGACACAAAACCCTCCTCACTAAAGCCTTCGAACTGGGTCAGAACGTAGTGATCGGTTTATCCTCTGATGAACTTGTGTCTAAACTTGGCAAACCCCATTTAACCGCCTCATTTGAAGATCGGCAGCAAGGACTGAGAATCTGGCTGGAAGATCAAGGGGTATTGGACCGTGCGGAAATTGTTTCGTTGTTTGATCCCTTTGGCTCCACATTAAAAGATCCAAAGATTCAGGCGCTCATTGTAAGCGAGGAAACCAAACCAACAGCGATAAAAATTAACGAGAGACGCAAAAAAGCGGATTTAAACACTTTGGAAATCATATCCATTACCATGGTTCCTTCACAGAACTGTGGACCTATATCGACCACGCGGATTAGACGGGGCGAAATGGACCGAGAAGGACGCCTCCTAAAAGAAACAGGAACCTCGCCCAAATCAGAAAGATAACGGATCCAACATTTTTTTTTAACTAACTTAACCAACGAGAAACATGGATACTCTCATTCAAAAATCCCGTAAATGATTTAATAGCCTCGTAACCATCATTCCCAACAACGCAATTGATGGACGGTAGGGCAAACGGCAGCTTTAGACCCGGTTCTAAGAGCCATAGTGACCATATGCATCTTAGTTTTCTCAGCGAAGGTTCTGGGTGAACTTTTCTCCAAAGCCAAGCTGCCCTCCGTTCTGGGTGAACTCTTCGCAGGCATTCTTCTGGGACCCTTCGCCTTCGGATCAATAATTGCGATAGCCGGCAACCCAATAATCCAGCTAAACGACATCGTTCGTGCGTTCGGCGAAATCGGTGGCATACTGATACTGTTCGTTGCGGGTTTAGAGATGACGTTTACGGGGTTTCGGCATGTCGGTTCAGTATCTTTCATAACAGGAACCGTTGGGGTTATCGTTCCGTTCCTTTTGGGTTATGGGGTCTCGGCTTTGCTTGGGTTTGACACAATCACAAGCATGGTTGTTGCCTCAGCTTTGGTGGCGACAAGCATCTCCATTACGTCTCTTGTTCTCATGGAAATGGGCAAAATGCGCACAGTAGAAGCAAAAGTCATCATAGGAGCCGCCGTGGTAGACGATGTTTTGGGTCTTGCCATATTGGGTGTCGTAGTTTCCTTCATATCCGGAGGAGCTGCCATAACCCCTATTAGTGTAGTTCTGGTAATTGCAGAGTCTCTAGCTGTATGGTTAGCTCTCGTCATCATAATTACTCCCATCCTTCCACGCATAATCAACATAACCGCACGGGGCAAATCGGAAGAAACCGTTGAAGCCGCAGCCACCGCCTCTTGCTTCGGAGGCGCTGCAATTGCAGCAATAATCGGACTTTCCCCAATAATAGGTGCATTCGCAGCAGGAATGGCAGTCGCAAGCTCCAAAGCGATTGTTAGAATACGCGAATACGCCAAGAAAATAAGCGTGATTTTCTCACCAGTCTTTTTCGTGTTAGCGGGAGCACAATTCAACATCCGTGCTTTCATAACTTCCGATTTAACCTTCTATGCCTTCTTCGTGCTTCTCATGGTGGTTGCAATCGTCAGTAAAATGATCGGTTGTGGCATACCATCGGCATTAATCCTCAAGGACCGAAGTAAAGGACTGAAGATAGGCGTAGGAATGATTTCGCGAGGTGAAGTCGGCTTAATTGTTGCAGGCATCGCCATCAGCGCGCAAGTCATTACCCAAAATATCTATTCTGCAATTGTAAGCATGGTTATCATAACAACTATTCTAACACCCGTATTCATGAAGATAATTTACGACAAAGAAGCGCGCAAAGAAAAGTTCACACCGTTAGAAATAACAAAACCCCAGTAACCAAAGAATTTAGGTGACCAAAAGTCTTATGAGCAAAGCATCCTCTACGAAGATATCGAGGAAGGCGAAAAAAAGTGGTTTACTGTCCAAATTGCGGGACGATGAACGCTGAAGACGCAAAATTCTGCACTAAATGCGGTACATCTCTCCAAAGCAGTCAACCTAGTCAACCTGACTACGGAGATCACTGGAGAAACAGGTACACTAGGAGAGAATATAGAGATTACTACTATCCCAGGCAACGCGGATGGGGCACCCTCTTTGTTGGCGTTATTATTATCATAGTGGGCTTGGCTCTATTGCTTTCTCAGCTTACCGGTTTTGTCATAAATTGGTCGGCGTTGTGGGCAATAGTCGTAATCTTGGTTGGGCTTTGGCTCATATTCGTCGCTTTGCGCATAAGCCGCAGGCGCCGCCCGCCACAACAGCCGTAGCCATAGCAAAAAAACTCATCCCTTTTTCCAAGCACCGATTTTTCATCATCTTTTCCATGCGAATCCACCTTTGAGCAGCAGTTTGCACAAAAAAGTTAAATTAACTCCCCTCGAAAGGAGTAATCTATTATGGGGATATGCGCATGGTGAAGTATCTTTTCGTAACAGGGGGAGTGTTAAGTTCAGTTGGCAAAGGCATCTTAACCAGCTCAATTGGCAAGATGCTTCAAGCTCGAGGACTAAAAGTCACAGTTATAAAAATTGATCCATACGTAAACGTCGACGCCGGAACAATGAACCCATACATGCACGGCGAAGTCTTCGTCACCGACGACGGCGGCGAAACAGACCTTGACCTCGGCTGGTACGAACGATACCTAGACCTTAGCCTCAAACAAGAAAATAACATCACCACAGGATCCATATACAAAAACGTCATCGAAAAAGAACGCCGCGGCGACTTCCTTGGCAGATGCGTCCAAATAATTCCCCATATAACAAACGAAATCAAAAGTCACTTCCGAAAAATCGCCAAATCCTCCAACGCCGAAGTAGTCCTAACAGAAGTCGGCGGAACAGTTGGCGACATAGAAGGACTACCTTTCCTAGAAGCCATCCGACAAATGCGCCTAGAAGAGGGCTACGAAAACACACTCTACGTACACGTAGCATTGGTTCCAGTTCTAGACGTTACTCAGGAAATGAAAACCAAACCGCTACAACACAGCGTCAACGAGCTGCGCCGAATCGGTATCCAACCTGACACAATCGTCGCAAGAAGCCCCAAAATGATTGACGCAGAGGCTCTTCGTAAAATTGCTCTTTTCGGAACCATACCTGAAAGCGCAGTTTTCTGTAGCTTCAACGCAGAGTCAGTTTACCAGGTGCCGCTTGTCTTGGATAGGCAAGGCATGGGCGACTTCATCTGTCAGAGATTTGGCTACGGTTGCACTAAACCCAGCTTTGGCGAATGGCAGGCATTCGTGGATGCGTCCGTGAAGCCCGACCATGAAGTCAGCATTGCTTTAGTGGGCAAGTATGCAGGGCTAACGGATAGCTACGTCAGCATGAGCGAAGCCCTGCGACACGGCGGAGCAGCGAACAAAACCAAAGTCTGCATATCCTATTTAGAAGCAGAAAAATTTGAGCAGGACCCTCAATGTGTAAACGACCTCAAAAACTTCGACGGAATCTTCGTTCCCTACGGTTTCGGTCCACGCGGCACGGAAGGTAAAATGGCAGCAGCAAAATTTGCTCGGGAAAACGACATTCCCTTCTTGGGCATCTGCTACGGATTCCAAATAGCGACAATAGAGTTCGCGCGTAACGTCTGCGGCTTAAAAGACGCAAACAGCACCGAAATTAACCCCAACACGCCCCATCCAGTAATCGACCTTATGCCCGAACAGCGAGGCATAGAAATCAAAGGCGCCACCATGCGGCTAGGCGCACACAAAATCAAACTCGAAAAAGACACAATGGCATACAACCTCTACAAATCAGAAGACATCTACGAACGCCACCGCCACCGCTTCGAAGTCAACCTAGACTACCTTGAGATTCTATGCAAGAACGGCATGATTTACTCAGGAAAAAGCGTCGACGGCAGACGTATGGAAACGCTGGAGTTGCCTGACCGCTACTTCTACTTTGCATCGCAGTTCCATGGAGAATTCAAAAGCCGACCGGGGAGACCTTCACCAGCATACTATGGTTTCATTAACGCTTGCGTGAACAAAAAAATGGGTAAGCCGAAGCCCACATTTTCTTAGTTTTTGCGAGCCTGAAGCTTAAAGTTGCATCTCGGCTTGGGAAGAATTTTTATCTGACGCGTTTGTAGCCTGGGCGGCAGAATTCTTCCATAATTTTCATCATTGACGGAACCGCGAACATGACTTCGTCTGAGGTCAACACGCCAACTAATGCACCTTTTTTGTCAGTAACTGGAAGGTGTTTGACTCCCCAGTGCTTCATGAGTTTGACTGCTTCTTCCACTGATGCGTCTTCGTCGATGGTGAAAATCGGGTTGGTGTAGACCATTCGGGCTATGACTGCGGATGGTGCCAGTCCTTGAGTGACTAGGCGGACTAGAATGTCGTGTTCGGTTATGATGCCTGTTGGTTTGCCGCTTTGTTCGACCATCATGTAGCTTAGGTCGTATTTTGCCATGGTTGCGATTACTTCTTGCATGCTTGTGTCGTTTCGGGCTACGTGGACGTCTTTGGTCATGATTTCTTTTACTATGACATTGCTTGCCATTCAAATTACTCCTGTTTGTCTATGACAGACGCACCAGTCATTTATCTATTTTTTGTTGTATTCCAATTTGTGCCGGTTGACGCGAAGGTTTTAAGGCTACAATTCCCATGGGGTACAAGAGCGTGCTTTTCTGAGCCAAGACAAACCCGGGTTTGAGGGCAAGTTCAGCAGAAACTTGGACGATGCAAAAAGCTACTCTGAAGTCTGGCAAATCGTAAAGGATACGGTTGACTTTGCATTTGGAAAACGGGGAGGCAGCATGATGCTTTTTCTGGACGATTTGCCCTTGCAGATCGGCGCCTATTACCCCGTGGGAACAAACAACATAGTTCTCAACAGGCGCCTAGTTGACATAGTCGAAGCAACGCTTAGCGACAAACAGAAGGTAAAAGCCTTAGTCTATAACCTGCTCCTACACGAATACCTGCACGCGCTGGGAGAATTGTCCGAAATCGAAGTCCGAAGGCAAGTGGTAACAGTAGCGTCAAAATCCCTCGGCGAAGAACATTTCGCCACAGTTCTGGCCCGAAAGTCCCCATGGATTCTTCTAAAGGACCTGCCACTGGAAGTCGCAGCAGCGCCCAAACGCGTCATGCAAATTGTCCGAGACTTCGAGAAAACAACCAGCAAATACATAGTTTAGGTAACTCGGCAATAATGTGTAGCTGTTTCCGTGGCAACCTTGGAATGAAGAGACTTTTACGATCATGTTTGGTGCCTAATATTCAATGTATGCAGAAAAGGGGAGGGGGTAGGTCAGAAAGGGGTATCTGCCAAAAAGTTAGGGTCCCTATTGGCTGGAAAACAAGTCAAAAGCATGTTGTAATAAAGTAAGGGTTCGAGTGGTGGAGAAGACGTGATTATCTTTCGAGACCAGAAATATTTGTCGCCTTCAAATAAGGGGGGTATAGAAGAAAAATCGCAACAGGCATTGGTCCAAAAACAAATCGGAAACCGTAGAGGATAGAGGTAGGACAGACACATAGGTCAACTCCAGATTCTTTTCGGCCACTCAACTTTGTAGGATTAGCTTGTCATTGCCTCCTTCTCTTTCCAAGCAGAAAGTCATGCCCAAAAGTTTCCTTCGCCTGCTCAGGTTTGAGCAAACCCTTCTCCAACGCGACTTCTTTGACGCTACGTTTCTCTTCAAGGGCCTGCTTTGCTACTTTCGCCGATTCCAAATAGCCAATGCATGGCGAGAGGAAAACGGCGAGTGACGGATTCAGGTCCACATAGCCGTTGCATCGTGATGCATCCACTGTGATGCCTTCAACACATTTTTTGGTAAAAACAGGCAAAAAATTGCCCAGCAGCTGGATACTCTGCAGAATGTTATGCATCATGATGGGCATCATCACGTTCAGTTCCAGTTGTCCCGCTTGCACGGCTAAAGAAACAGCCAAATCGTTTCCGACCACTTGAAAAGCAACCATGTCCAAGCACTCCGCCATCACGGGGTTAACTTTCCCGGGCATTATTGATGAACCCGGCTGAACAGCAGGCAACGAAACCTCAGCAAGCCCAGCTGTGGGTCCAGAGGATAGCAGCCGCAAGTCGTTGGCAATTCGTATGAGTTCAAGCGCCAACTCCTTAAGAGCGCCAGAAACTGAGGAGACTGCACTCCGACTTTGAAGCGCCTCAAAAGGGTTCGCTGCAGGTTTGAGGCCGAAACCCGTCATTCGGGTCAGCTCCACCACCGCGATTTTGGCAAATTTCGCGTGCGCGTTTACGCCCGTTCCAACCGCTGTTCCACCCAACGCCACTTCTTCCAGAAGTTTGCTTCTAGCTTTAAGCTGCAACCGCGCCTTCTCAACCGCAACGCCATAAGCCCCCAACTCCTGCCCAACCGTGAGGGGCAACGCGTCTTGAAGATGAGTTCTCCCCGACTTAATGACGCCGCCGTACTTGCGGCTCAGTTCCTCAAACCCTGCCGAAAGGTCTCTGAGAGCAACCAAAAGCGGCTCCAGCGCAAGCAACGCAGCAACGTGCAACCCCGTCGGATACGTGTCGTTGGTGGACTGCGCCATATTCACATGATCGTTCGGATTAACGCATCGATAATTACCCTTTTCCTCCCCCAAAAACTCCAAAGCGCGGTTAGCCAACACCTCATTGAGATTCATGTTAAAAGACGTGCCCGCGCCAGCTTGGAAAACGTCCACAACAAATTGATCCAAAAGTTTGCCGCCCAGCACCTCGTCGCATGCCAAGACTATGGCGTTGCCGACTTTCTTTTCCAGCCACCCTACCTGCATGTTCGCTAAAGCAGAGGCCTTCTTCACAAGGGTATAAGCATAAACGAACACGGTTGGTGCTTTGTAGCCGCTGACAGGAAAGTTTTCAACTGCCCTCAAGGTCTGGATACCGTAGTAAGCGTTTTTTGGCACTTGCCGCTCGCCCAATGAATCAACTTCAACTCTTGTCTCCACAAATCCTAACTCCACTTGCCGCTTTCGCAGCTGCCGCCTTATTTGGACATTCCATTGCGAAAGCTGCGTTCAGAACACTATCGATATGTGAAATTCGCTGAACATAAAAGGTTTATTGTTGACGCATGATCACTGCGCCCAGAGTCTATTTCCGACTAAGTTAAGCCGGCACCTATTTTCTTACAGCACGTACATGACGATATAGAAGATTTCACCCGAAAAGAACGCAATCCACCAGATGCCAAACAGGAATTTCCCAAGTTTACCATGCCACGCAAGTTTCTTTTTCGTCTGCAACTTCCTAACTCCGAGGCCTAAAACTGCGATTTCCAGCACCATAACGACAACGGCTACTGCCCCATGAATCATGAAGTAGGTGTTGTATGCTGAGCTTAGCTGAAGGGTTTCGCCCTCAACTGCTCCGCCGAATGTCCGGTACAACATGTAGCCGATTGACAAGGACAAATCCCAAACGATGGCTATGACGCCCGAAACTGGATGGAACTTCTTAGTTTTCCATCCGCTAAGAAACGCGTGAACAAAGAAGAAAGCAACGGGTATGAGCCCGATTGAAACAATGGTGCTGGAAAGTGGGGCAATGGTCATTTTTGGTCAGTCCTTTTTTCTGTTCACAACGCAATGGATGCCTATAAGAGTTGAGGCAAATTAACGGAAGTTTCCTGCCAGCTCTTCCCAAATCTGCCTAACCAATTTTCGGGCATCCATGTCAATCGCTACCAGCAAAACCGTGTAAACCGCCACGCCCGCCAAAGCTTTGCCGAAAGTCGCCAGCAAAGTGGAAGTCTGCGGCAGCACAAACAAAACTAACCCCGTTACGAGTGCCCCAAACGCATACTTTCCCAGGCTCTTCCAAGGCAAAGGTAAGCTTACCGTTTTGTGCGCGAAACCATACATAACTACAACAGTACCTGCATGAACGGCAAGATTAATTCCCACCAAATATGTTGCTGCGAGGATCGGGTCAGCCGCGATTGAACCTGTCAGAACAAAATATAGCGCGGGCAAAGCAAAAGCTGCTTGGATATATGAGATTGTGAAAATCTTGAAGATTTTGCTTTTTGCCAGGTCGTTTATGGGGATTTTTCCTCCGATGTCGATGGTATCAGTTGCCATTATACATTGTATGTAAAACTGGCTAACCAGCAGGACGAGCGCGTCGATGGTCAAAACCATCAAAACTGGGTAAGCAGCAGCGTAATCCACCTTTAATATCGTGAGAAGCGACCTTGCCATGGTGAATATGACAGCTGCGATTGGGAGAGCCAGCATGATCATGGTTTTGAAAGAGTCTGCCACGTCCGCGGGGCAATCTTGAGCAAGCATCTTGGGGTAGAGCGCAAACGCGATAGAAAAGGCGTAGCTGACGACCGCGGAGAAAGTGACCGCAGCCTGATAGTAGCCTAAGGCAGTTTGTCCACTAAAGTAAACAAGGAGATACAAGACTAAGCCAAGTAGTTGTGCTCCCCCTGCGTTGTAAACGACAGCGATGGAGCCTCCTCTGAGCCACTCTCTGAGATACTCCCGGTTTATCTTTTGACGGAATTCGTCTTTAAGAAGAAAAAGGTAAAAAATTCCCTGTACAGTCGCCGCAACGATGAGGCTTACCATGGCGCCCACAAGGTACTGCTTGAGAACTATAATCAGCACGTAAGCCACACTGATTTTGACGATTTCTTCCACCAATAAACCGTACCCTAAAGCCTGAGGCTTCACCGCCCGAAGACTTCCCTCAAAAATAGCAATCATGTAGGAGTCTACAAGCTGCAGCGCCGAGAGCAAATAGAGAAATAAATAGGCACTGCTAACGTGGAACGTGCTCATTATAGGAATAATTGATAACGCGTAAATGCCCGCTAACCCCAACGCCAAAATGAAGGTTGCAACCACGCCGGTTTTGATAGAGCCTTCTCTTCCGCGTGCAGCAAACCGCGTTACCCAGAAAGGAAATACGCCGTTCAAAATCGCGAAAAGCGCCACCAAATAGGGGATAAAAGACCACGTGCCAAATTCGTTGACGCCGCTAGTGGAGATCCTGGTAAGCATGAGTAAGAAAGCTACCCCGGTGAAGACACTGATTATCTGCGATGCGAATATGATGAAGCCTGAATACCGCACTCGGACCTGGTTCTTAGACTGCTTGTCGCCTTCCACGGTTCTGCCCGCCTTTTCCAATTGGGGTTGTGAATGGGTTCAGATTAAGGTAATCCCAAATCTAAACCAGCGAAGTAGCTGAAAAGGAAAGTCATAAGGAAATCCGGAATCTTGTTGAAGCCATCTTGCAGCTTTTTCTGGTTTTCGACACCGCTGCTCATTTTCCGAGTTTTAGGACGAGGATTTTGCCGAATTCTCCTCGTTTCCGAATGGCTTCGCAACAACTATTCCAATCAAAATACACACAACCAACAATGCAATGATTAAGCATATGAAAATCACGGTTGATATAAACTGCGAGGGCGCAGTTGTTGTGGGTGTGCCTCCCGACGCGATCAAGGCTGGGAGAACCACAAGGTAACCAGTCATCTGGTCATGTCCGGCGCCGCAGTTGTTGCTGCAGAAAAACTCAAAAACCCCCGGTTGGGCTGCATTGAAATCTGGGATAACCGTGTCTGTTGGAACTACCCCGATGGTCGCGTTCTCTGTTGCCGGGGTGATTGTGACGTCATTTATGTTGTAGTTTGGCAAAGAGAATCCGTGGACAGCGGTATCGGTGTTACGCACATTGATGTGGACTATGTCGTTTTGGTTAACGAATACTGCGTCTGGCACATACTTATCGTATTCTTCGCCTGCCACGTCTGGCTTGATCGTCAGGTAACTGTTTTGCGTGACCGGGACAGGATTGTAACCGTTGCCGTTTTTAGTAGGAAGAACCACCAAAGAGCCCACCATTTCTAAGTGTCCAGGTCCACAAGGAATGGTGCAATGAAAACTGAACACTCCAGGCGTGGTTGCAGTAAATGGCTGGATATTGGTGTCCACTGGTATGATTGATCCGTTATCTTGAGCTTTACCTGAGTTTAATGTTGCAGTCAATCCGTAGATGGCCAACGCGAAGCCATGCGCCATATCGTCGGTGTTTCTGAAGGTAATATTTACCGTGTCGCCTTGGTTTACAACTAGACTGCTTGGGAAGTATTTGTCGTATCCTTCACCGGCGAAGTCGGGAATAATCAATTGCGTAAAACTACGGGTCTGTGACGCGGGGTTGTAGCTTGCCCAATCTGAGGGTAGAACGATGAGTTGTCCATTCATTTCCGGATGCTCCGCCGCGGCAAAACTGAAGATGCCTACTGCAGAAACTGTGAAAAGAACCGCCGTGTCAACAGGTGCTACTGTGGAAACGTTTTGGATCCCCGCCTGCACCAAGACAGCTGGTTGCCCTTCAATCTGCAAATGGAACGTCTGATTCCCAACGTTCCTGACTGTTAAATTAACTTGGTTACCTTGCTGAACAGCTAGCGACTGAGGGAAAAAAACGTCGTAATTTGAACCGCCAAAGGACGGTTGAGCTATAACAAAAAGATCAATTACGGTGCCTCCCGTTTGCGCTTTAGCCTGAGGCAATATGAATGCGAAACCAAAAGCTGACACAATCAACAACGACGAAAGCAAAAGAACTGCAAATCCCTGCTTTCTCGCTAAAGGAAGTTGGCTTGCGGTGTGGGTCGGGTTTTTCAAGAGTCAAAAGCCTTCTCATATATGCTAAATTAACAGGAGTGAACGAAGAGAAATATGTCTTGCGGACTTGGGCTAATTCTGTTATCCATTCTGAACATTTTTACAAGTTCTTCAAGAAGATTCTCACAACTGACCAAGAAAGAATACCTGATTATTTGCTGCTTTGTCCTTGCTTCAGGTCCAGACACTTGTTTATATTATTCTAATTACACAAAATGCCGTTAATAACTTGGAGTCCTTGCTGTGACCGAAGAAAAAACAAGCTCCAGAACGAGGCACCGCATAGAATCCCTCTCTGACCTCATCTTCGGTTTAGCCCTTTCTATTGGCGCTTTAACATTGATAGGTCAACAGCCCGGCGATTTCCAGCAACTTTTGGCATCCATTCTCTATTATGGTTTCAGTTTCCTGATTCTGATTGGCATTTGGCGCGCCTACACACGCACCATGGCCTTCCTCCCTGTCGAAACGACCAAACTGGTAAACCTCAACATCCTGCTTCTGTTCCTGGTCTCAATCGAGCCTTATCTTTTCAACCAACTCATCTTCTCTCCAAGTTTTGCAATGCTGGCGAATACTTCAATAGCTTACGCCTTCGACTTGGGAGCGTTGTTTGCGGTACAAACCTTCTTTGCTCATTCTCTCATAACTGAACAAAAACAAAACCTCTCCCCGGAACTGATTCGCGAATACAGATTTCGAAGAAACACCCAGCTGGTTTCTGCCGGGCTCTTTTTCGTGTCAGCCTTACCTATCTTCTGGTCTTTGCAAATACCCTTGAGCAGCACTTCAAGTTTGCCACTACGGTTCATCTTCTGGTTTATTCCCATGTTCCAACCTCTGTTCCGCCATCTGCGAAAACAAAAACTGGAAGACTAAATACTTCAAAAACCATTCAAGCGATCCGTAACAAGGAAGACTCAAAGTCATAATGAAAAAGTTGCAAGTCAAAAAATCTTTTTTAAAGCATTTGGCGGGCCCGACGGGAATTGAACCCGCGACCTACGGATTAAGAGTCCGCCGCTCTAGCCTGACTGAGCCACGGGCCCGCAACGTTCTGTCGAAAAGGAGTTTTCATCTACAAATATAGAGGTTTCGCTTAAGGCATTCCCTTCCCGCGCAGCTTTCAATATCTTATAGATCTGCTATTTCAGATGACCCTAAAGTCGGTGGGCTGGTAATAATTGAGCTTTCTAAGGGGAAGGTTTTTTTGAGACAAATAGTAACCATTACCAAAGAATGCCTAAGCTGGTTTTGAAATGACCCAAAAAACAAGTAAAGAGGATAAAGAACACATTAACGAACTAAAAGAAATGGTTAAGGAGCGAAAAAAAGGTGAATCCGTCGACGAGGTTCTAACATTTTTCTGCCACCGGCACGGCGTTGACATGGATCAATGCAAAAAATACTATGAACAACTGAAAAAAGAAGGCGCGGCAGTCGAGAAATAGGGTCGGGTGAAAGGAAAAGTTACAGTGCGGCTTATCCTATTTTTATTCTTCTTCCTTTAATGGCCGCTTTCAGCGGAATCTCAACTCTTAGCAAGCCGTTTTCAAATTTTGCCTTCGCTTTTGTTTCGTCCACTGCGTGAGCGAGGCTGAAACAACCTAAGTAAACGACGTCTTCGCTGGCGGCTTCAACACATAAGCTTTGTTCGCCCACTGAGAGGTCGATGTGTTCCTTGTCTACGCCGGGCAACTCGACATCGATGTAGTATGATTTGTCGTCGTGGTCGATGCAAACTTCAGGACTTACTACACTGGTGGTTTCTTCTTGTGCGGGTTCAGACTGTTTCTCAGTTTTGTTTTTGGGCAATAAAATCACACCTCAAAATCCACAATTAATTCTAGCGTGTTCCAGCTAAAATAAGTTGCTGCAACCGCACCCAACTTTGGTCTATAGGTTTGCTAGATGCTTTTCAGGGTGGGAAAAAGTAAGCACTATATTCCTTCGTATTTTTCTTTTTCCTTAACCCATGCTGCATGTTTCTCCAGTAAGGTTTGGATCTGTTGGTTGACGAAATCTTCTGCGCTCTGGAATGGAACATTTAAGTCGCGGATGGCTTGGTCAAGTTTTTCGTATTCGTCTTTTGGAATTTCTATGATTTGGGTTTGGTTTTTGAGGAATCGGAGACGGTTTCTGATTGCGTCGCGGATGAATTCTTCGCGCGTTGTGTAGCCGAGTTGTTTGTTGGTTTCGATGAAGTTTTGGGTTTCGTTTAGGAGTTCTGGAGGCAGGATGACGTTTTGGCTGAGCATGGTTTCTATGGCGTCGGTGTAGGTTTGCATTTTCATGGTTTGGGCGGTGATTTCGCCTAGCATGCCGGTGAGTTTTTGGTGGGCGTCGTCGCTTATTCGCAAAGTTTTCATGGAGTTCCCATTGTTATTTTTTGTGGATTAAAGCTAATAAAGCTTTTCTGTATACCAAATATACATAGCGTAAGAGGTTTACAAAATGAAACACAACGTATCAATAACCCTGGAACAAACACTCTTCCGAGAAATCGAAAACACCCGCGGAAGAGAAAAGCGCAGCAATTTCATCGAATACCTCATTACCCGAGGTCTAAAAACGTACAAAACAGAAATCACTCAACAGACTACTCGAGCACCCACAACAGCAATATTTGCAACGCTGCCTTACTCAAACAAAAGAAAAGAGGATTAAGGCACAGAACTAATCTATGCCCCAACGCTTGACAACTTTTACCGCAATGAAGACAACGAGCGCAACGATCAAGAACGTAATCAATGCTACAAGGAAGTGGCCGACAGTGAACGGACCTGAAGCGAAGGTTGACAAACTAGACATGCCTGGAATAGCCAAACCAATTGCTGGCAACAGAAGATCCGCCACCAGCGCTTGAACTAGACCACCCAAGTATAAGCCCAAAATGAATGCAACAGCAAGCCCGAAGATCTTGTATTTAGAGATGAAATCTTTGAATTCATTCCACAGTCCATTTGGCGGGGTTGGCGCAGGCGGTTTCTCCAGCAAGGCGCGGATCTTTTTCAGTTCTTCTAACATTTCATCATTACTAGACAAAAGAAAAACGCTCCCTAGACAAACATTCAGTTCTACGTTTATAAAATTTGTGTGCTAAGCAACCTTCACTTTTATTGAACATTGCTTCTTGGTTTTTCACCATTCTATTGAGCTTGAAATCAGCCAATACCAACCCTACTCTTTCCTATTTCCCTAAAACAGCTCGCCGAATAGCTCTCTCCCCTTTTCTGCATAGACCGAATATTAGGCAAAAAACGTGAATTGCAACTTCTTTAATGAAAGTCTTAGTTAATCAAGGAACTCGGTCTTTCTAAAACCACGCTATTGCCAGTAGAGATTGGCAAGCCTTGTTTGAACAAACAATGTAGATTTGTCCGGTGTTTGGATCTACTTCGGTTTTTGTGCCAATTTTACCGCATTTTGGACATGAATCATGATTAGTCATATTTTTGTCACTTCCTATTCTTTCTGGAAATTTAAGCTTCTGTGTGATTTATGATTTAACTAATTGCTGTTTTTCACTTAACGTTTTTTGCGAAGCCAGTTACCGTGATTTGTTAAGTTGTCTTCGCAAAAACCAAACAAATCATTTTTGCCTTAAGTAAAACCTTGAGGCTTCATCAAAACTGTGGATTGGCGGGTCTCTGGTTGTCAACTTTGCGCGGATTTGAAAAACATTTTACTGGGACTGAGGGGACATCTTCCGCGTGCCGCTGATTCCGGACCCGCCAAACTCTGGGTGCATCGTTTGATGGCTTCAGGACACTAAATAATCACTTCACCGTGTTTGCTTATTAAAAATTGTGACTGTGTTGACACAACAACAGATACAATCGCTGGAAATAGCTTATTTTTTTTGTTTACAAATAATAAAAAAGAAATTAGATGTTTAACTTGTTGGGTAGATTGGCAATATGGTTCTTCCGTGTTCTTCGTTAAGAACTTCTGCGATTCCCAAGTAGACTGCGCTTAAGCCGCAAATGACGCCTTCAATGCCAGTTATAGTATTCATCGTCACGTTTCCAAATAGACTTGCATTTGATGTCAACTCTCTGGTCACTAGCAGGAAAAACAGAACTGTCAAGCTGGCAAAAACGAATTGAAGCGCCCGATTCTTCTTCAACGTTCCAAAGAACATTGCAAAGGTGAATAAGCCCCACATGAAGAAGTAGGCAGCAAAAGCCTGATGGGTTGGGCCGCTGAATCCACTGATAAATGATAGTTTAGGTAGGACAAGCAGAAGGACCAAAGACCACCAAAATAGCCCATAAGATGAAAACGCTACGGTGCCAAACGTGTTGCCTTTCCTGAATTCCATTATGCCAACGATAACCTGCGCTAATCCACCGTAAGCCAAGCCCATCGCTAGAATCATTGTGTCCAGAGGAAAAACGCCAGCGTTATGCAAGTTGAGTAGTACAGTGGTTAAGCCAAAGCCAAGAAGTCCAAGCGGTGCAGGATTCGCTAATTTCGCAAGTTTGTCGCTCATCTTTTCACACCATGTCAGTTTCCAATGATTTAGACCTTGATGCAAGGTTTTCACATATAACCTTATTGGTTATGCTACATGTTTCCTCGACGTTTGCATGCAACGAACTTTCCAAGTTCTAACACACTGAATACTATGCCAGCGAACAACGCGGCGATTGCCCAATCTATGAGTTCAGGTGAATGAACATCAAAGACAGTTTGTACAACTGGGGTGTACAGAATGAAGAGTTGCAAGGCAAAGGACGACAGAATAGCGAGCCACAAAAACTTGTTCTTGAACACGCCCACTTTGAATACTGGGTACTTGAGGGAACGGCACGAAATTGCAACGGTCAACTCCATGACTATCATGGCAGTCAGAAGTTGAGTTCGGGCTTCCAGAAGCTGGAAACTGCCAGTCCAAGGCTTATACATGAAGAAAGATAGCAACAGAAGCGCCGTCATCAACACCGGCATAACTGCAAGGTACACTTTGACATCACGCGAGAAAATGCTTTCCTTGGGACTGCGGGGTTTCTGCTGCATCAAGTCTGGGTCTCCAGGATCTACGCCCAACGCGATAGCGGGCAACCCATCGGTAACAAGGTTCAACCATAACAGTTGAACCGCGGTCAACGCGATGGCGGCGTTGTCAATGGCGTCCAGGTTGGAGCCAGGAGACAAGACCTTAGCCAAAATGGGCACTGAAACAACAACTATGAACATAACGAGGATTTCCATGATGTTACACTGCAACAGATACGTTAGGTACTTCTTGATGTTGCCAAAGATTTCCCTGCCTTCCTTTACGGCTTTGACGATGCTGGCGAAGTTGTCGTCCGCCAAAACCATGTCCGCCGCCTCCTTGGTAACTTCGGTTCCAGTTATGCCCATAGCAACGCCTATATCGCTCATTTTTAGAGCTGGCGCATCGTTAACACCATCGCCGGTCATAGCAACCACATGCCCTTTGGCTTTCCACGCTTTCACAATGCGCATTTTATGTTCAGGCGAAACACGCGCGTAAATCACGATGTCTTCGACCTTTGCCAATAACTGCTCGTCGGTCATTTCCTCAAGTTCCGCCCCTGTGAGAACCTTGCCCTCGTCGTTTGCACCCAGCAGCCCTAGGTCCTTGGCCACGGCGGTGGCGGTCAATTTGTGGTCGCCAGTAATCATGACAACGCGGATACCTGCGGTTTTGCACAAGGCTATAGCGTCTTTGACTTCGTTGCGGGGCGGGTCAATCATGCCAACTATGCCCGCAAACGTGAAGCATTCCTCGATTCCTTCGCCGAACTCGGTTTCTTTTTGGGGCAGCTCGCGGTATGCGAAGCCAAGATTCCTCAATGCTCTGCTAGCCATGCTTTCTGTGGTCTTTTGCAGGAGAAAGCGGTTTTCCTCCGTCAGCTTCTGTACTCTGCCGCTTTGGAAGATGTGCGTGCATTTCTGAAGGACAATTTCTGGCGCTCCCTTCATGTAAGCTATTTTATTGTTGCCCGCAAGGTGGATGGTGGTCATGAGTTTACGCTCGGAGCTGAATGGAATCTCCGCAATGCGCCGCTCCTGCTGCTCCAAATCCTGTTTCCACAAACCCGATTTAGCAGCGGCTACGAGAAGTGCGCCCTCTGTTGGGTCGCCCTTGATTATCCACTTCTCTGTTTCCGTATTCCTTTCTAAAGAGGAATCGTTACATAGAGACCCGATTTTCAGTAACTGCTTAAGTTCTTCGATAGGAACAATTTTTTTGTCGTCAAACTGGAATTCGCCTTCGGGGTTGTAGCCGATTCCTAAAACTTGCACCTCAGAACCGTTGACATAGACACTTTGAACCGTCATTTCCCCTTTGGTCATGGTGCCTGTTTTGTCGCTGCAAATTACGCTTGTGCTCCCCAAAGTCTCTACTGCGGGTAACCGCTTCACGATCGTGTTCACTTTCGCCATGCGATACATTCCGACCGCGAGTGCGCCCGTCACGATAGCTGGAAGTGCCTCCGGAACGGCAGCAACGGCGAGGCTAACAGCCCAAAGAAGCATGTCTATAATCGGACGCCCTTCAAAAACTATTCCGACTGCTCCAACGCCTACGCATATTACTACTGCAAAGATACCTATCCACTTGCCAACCCCAGCCATCCGCTTCTCCAACGGCGTCTCCTCTTGACCTGTGGCTTGAACCATCTGGGCGATTTTGCCAAACTCCGTTTGCATACCCGTGGTTGCCACGACGGCTTTGGCTCTGCCATAAACGATAATGGTGCCCGTGAAGACCATGTTGCGCTTATCGTTAAGTTGCGTGCTCGGTGGCAACTCGCGGGCATTTTTATCTACAGGAGCTGATTCGCCTGTTAACGTGGCTTCGTCAACTTTAAGATTAAAAGATTCAAGAATCCTGGAGTCGGCAGGAACCTTGTCACCAGTGTAAAGCAAGATAACGTCTCCCGGAACCAATTGGGACGCAGGAACTTTGGTTTCTTTGCCGTCGCGCAGAACAATCGCGGTCGGCGCTGTCATGCGTTTAAGGGCTTCCACAGCTTTTTCGCTACGGTACTCCTGAGTGAAGCCTAAGGCTGCGCTGGCGATGACTATGGCGAGAATTATCAGAGCATCAACAGTTTCCCCTATTGCTAAGGAGAGTCCCGTCGCGATGATTAGGATAATCATAAGAACATCGGCAAATTGATCAAAGAAAAGTTTGATGGGCGATTTGCCCTTCTTCTTTTTCAGTTCGTTAGGGCCATAAGCGGCGAGGCGGCTTTGGGCTTCTTGAGACTCTAAGCCTTTTCCACTGGATTTGAGTTCTTCTAAGACCTCTTCTGTTTTTTGCGCATGCCAAGACTTAGACAATAGGCTGCTCTCTCCGGTTTTCAGCTAATCTCTATCAGTTTCACCTATAGGCTTTTCTGAAAACACCCCTAAACGTCAAAACCGACTTTAACGTATCTTTTTTTGTCAAAAAAGTTTGATTTTCAGTGCTTTCTGAGCTGAAAGCCGATAGTCGCATTGAAGAATCCACAAGGAAACGCGCTAACGACTGCGTCGAAAGGTTCTTAAGTGATTGGGTCTTTTTCCTAACGGCAATAGCTATGCAGATTTACAGTTAAGCATCAGACTCGCCCACTCTAATGGTGAAAGCAAGTCTGTGCGAACTGAAAAGGTTAAAATAGTTTAAAATACCCGAATAGAGAGGTGAAAAGATATGGAAAACATATACGCAGCAATGCTCCTTCACAAGGCAGGGAAAGAAATTAACGAAGAAACAATCACTGCAGTCCTTACCGCAGCAGGCGTCACCGTTGACCCAGTTCAAGTTAAAGCACTCGTTGCATCCCTCAGCGAAGTAAACATTGATGAAGCCCTCAAAGCAGCCCCAACCATGATGGCAGCAGCTCCAGTAGCCGCAGCAGGTGCAGCAGAATCCAAACCAGCAGCCGCAGCACCAGAGGACAAGAAGAAGAAAGCCGACGAAGAAAAAGCCAAGGAAGAAGCAGCTCTCGAAGGATTAGGCGCCCTATTCGGGTAAACGCCAAAACCCTAATTTTTAATTTCACCCTATATTATTCTTGTTTTTCACTCTTTTTTATCCAGAGAACTCTCTAAATAATGGCTTTAAGCTGAAAAAGTTGCGGGTTATTGCTGCTTGGCGGCGGCCGTTTGCATTTCAGGCTTTGGTTTGTTTCGGTCTATTAGCATTTTGACAGAGACAACTGGTAGCCAACCTATAAGTATAGGCAAAGTTGCTGGGAGCGCTTGCACTGGAAGAAGCTTTGAAATTGCTGAACCAGGGTTAATTATGATAAGTTCAAACAAGCCGAAAGATATCGCTATACCAATCAGGGATAAAATAGTGGTTTTTTTGCTAAACTTTCTCAAGGTCTGGAAAGACAAAACTCCCGTGAAGAACAAGTCTCCGAGTCCGAGCCCATTTAGCCAGATTCCATTGTTAGTATGGATTAGTGGAATGTTGGGGAGCCACGCCAACACTGGTAGTTTCAGATTGGTCAGTGTACTTGCTGCTTGGTACATGACGTTAGAAGGTCCCCAAACAGCAAAAGTATCCAATGCAGTTATGCCAATAGCAAAAGCTAACATGATTTTCCAGTTAAACATCGGCGCCAAGTAAATTATGATTAACATTGCAAACAAAATAGCGTAAACGTCAAGCAAGTACGGAAACCAAAGGTGGGTTTGGTTGTAGAACACGAAAAGTAACACAAAAAGCGCTGGTGATAATCCTGCGAGATACCACTTTTGCTTTGCATCAACTTTCCCTTGAGCATAAAGCAAAACAAAAAGCGAACAGGCCGCCAAAGCTGCAAATGCTAAAGTCCCATAAATCCTCAAATCAGCGGGCATTACTCCCAAGAAACCTGCAATAGCAGCTAGCACGCTGGCCACGATGAAGATGCCGCAGTAAAGCCTCATGTTCCTCAAATGCATGTCTGAGTAAGCGTAAGAAAATGTGAACAACAATGATGAATAGGAGAAGAGGAAAAGAGCCAGAACAGTAAAGCTTGGAACAAAAATGATGACTGAAACAGCCGCGGCAATCAAGACACCAAAGAGGACGATGTCTTTGTTTCTGAATTCCTTCTCCTCCACTGTGGATTTCAGTTTTCCCTCTGCTCTTCTAGCCAAGAATATGGCGGCGAGAGGCACAGAAAACAGGAACAAAGGCATTAGGATGTCGAAATTCATAAAAACACACTCTTCTAACTGTCATTTAATCCTTTACCCAAAACAGGGGAAAGAATAGGCCGAAATAACGTTTCGATTCAAAGAGAAATTAAAAAAACAAAATTGAAAAAAGGATATTTAGGAACGAAGTAAAGATATTAGCTTAAACGGCTTAATATCGGCGTGGTGGTCTTCGTTTTGCGTAGCACTCTCGGCAATAAACTGGCCTAGTACCGTCTGGTTTGAACGGAACATCGCATTCTTTCCCGCAATCAGCGCAGGTTGCCTTGTGCATTTCTCTCGGATATGACATTCTCTTTTTCACTTCCTGTTTTATTCCGTGCAAAACTTGGTTTTGCACATGCCAATACCTGCACGCTTAGGTTTAAACTTATCCTTATAATGGACATGTTCTTTCTATGCAAGTTGAGCAATTTTCGGGGCAAAAACTGAGTCTATTAAACCAAAATCCCATTTTGGTCATGAATCCGACAAGAATGACCGCGCTAAACGCGGGTTCTCAGGTTTAAAAACAAAAATTGAAACGTTTCATGTGGCGCCGTTTGGATTCTTCTTCATCCAGTCTTCCGCAAACGCGGAGGCTTTGGGCTGGGTGGCGAACTGGGGCGAGATTTTTTTGCCCTTCGCGTCATCATCAGTTTGGTCTGGAAAAAGCCACACAACATATTTTTCCCCGAACTCTTTCTTCTTCACGACAAGAATCTGCTCCGTAATCTCATTTTGGTATCCGCGGTCGTGGCTTAGGCTTCTCCATCCTTTCAGGGTCTTCATGCACAAACCCTCACGTAACTATCTGTGCCATATCAATGCAAAGGGCACGTTCTCTTTTCTGTTTACGGTGCTTGTGTAAATTTATGGAAGACACTTTCACTTTCCTCTTCCCTAACTGCTTGGCCAGTGCCTCTCCTCCGCGCCCAGGCTTCTTTGCCAATAACAATCGGGGCGTTACTCCTTGCAGGTGCTTGCGGCGCTTCCATTCTGTGTTTAGCAAGACATTCTCTACAATAGACTGGTTTTCCTGCGGTAGGTTTGAATGGTACGGTACAGGCTCTGCCGCAACTGGTGCATTTGGCTTCAAACATTGTTTTCTGTGACATTAATTCACCTCGATTTGCGCTATTGGGTAATTGAAAAACTAAATTTCCAATTATCACCAACTGGAAAGTCCCACGGCAAACATAAACCTTGCCATCACCTAACTCAAAACTGTATGTTGCCAAAGGAGAAATTGTAACTCAGGATCTGCTAAAACACAGGTTTTTCGGCGTTTAATTATCAAACTGAATGTTAAAAACAGCCAACGTTGCCAAAAGCGCCTCTTCAGTTCGCACAGTTTCTGTTCCCTGATTAGGAACAGTATTCAAAACAAAATCCACAACGCCGTTTAGGTTTGCGCCTTCATCCTTGGCAATTTCGTAAAGCCCCCTTGTAGGCGCTCCAAAAAGAATTAACGGCGTTTTTGCTTTGGACCATTTCTGTTCTAGCCTTTCAGCTGTTTTTTTGAAGGATGACGCAAGTTTGGAAGTCGCAACGGTTAAATCGAATTCTCCGCTTTCCAGCAGAGCAAACATTGAACGCCGTTCTACAGAAACTATGTAGCCCCAATATTGTGGAATTTCTTCTCGGGTAGCAATTTTTGCTTCCACTTCGTTTCCGATTTTTGTTACTTTCACTGTTAACCGCTTATTCATATCGACCTGTGTCTGTTGTATTATGGCGGGTTTTTCGACGCCTATGTCGATTAATGATCTGTCTTCGGTTTTGGATATGGCTACTCCCTCGCGGTATTCGCCAACTTTAAGGTCCCGAATTCTTCCCTCCAACGGGTGATGAGGAGTGCGCAACGGAGGCAGGATCCCTGCGTACTGCAGTTCAGGTTTGAGACCGAAAAGATGTTTGCGTAGGTACTGCGGGGTCTCCATGTAAGCTAACAACGTAGCTATCAAGTCAAGGTCCACGTTCTGTTCGATTTTGGGGTTGTCGGCGTAAACTATAATTTCGTTAACTCGAAATATAGCGGCGGCTCGCCCGATGTAGCCTATTTTTGAAGTTTTTTCCCGCAGGTGAGGCGTATCCGCAATTACGGATGCGGGAATCGCGACAGCCAAATGTTTCTTTACCATGAATGTCACGTTTTGAAGGGAAATTCTGCAGTTTTGTCGGTGGTTGAGGATAGAGAGTGAAAAATCAAATATAAACCTGCACACACAACTAAGGTAGTGGGAGAAACCGTTGCCAAACCAAATTCTTGACGATATGGAAGGAATGCGGAAAATCGACCAAAATAACATGTTCCGCTTCTGCACAGAAGCCGCAGAACATTACCGAGAATCAGAGGAAACTGCCAAAAAAATCAAGCTAGACTACCCCACTCCCGAAAACGTAGTCATCGCGGGGATGGGCGGCTCAGCCATCGGCGGCGAACTCCTCAAAGACTTTACTCGCGGATATGCGAAGGTTCCCATAGAGATCAACAGAGAATACCACCTGCCCGCTTACGCTGGCAAAAAGAGCTTGATTGTTTTAGTGAGTTACTCAGGAGACACCGAGGAAACCTTGGGCAGTTTCGTTGACGCCCTGAAACGGGGCTGCATGGTTTTCTGTATAAGTTCAGGTGGAAACCTCATCAAATACGCAAAGAAACTCAACGTACCCTACGTTGAAGTTCAAGGGCATATGCCCCCACGCGCGGCAATGCCCCACATGTTCTTGCCACTTCTGACCTGCATCGAAAGAGTCAGCCTCTCCCCCAAATTCTCCGACGATTTTTCAGAAACCACTAAGCTTTTGCAGAAAGTGAGCGCCGACAACGCACCCGCTAAGCCGACGAGCAAAAACTTCACGAAAAACCTCGCCGAAAACCTTTACGGCGTTGCTCCGGCAATTTATGGCTTCGGAATCTTCCGTGGTGTAGCGCTTCGTTACAAGCAGCAGTTCAACGAGAACGCGAAAGTGCCAGCGAAATGGGAAACATTCAGTGAGCTTAATCACAACGAAACAATGGGATGGGAAAACCCCAAAAACCTCGCCAAATACTACGCCGCAATTTTCATCAGAGACAAGCTGGAACCTGAAGAGATTCGGAGTCGAATCGAAATCACAAAAACGCTAATGCAGCCAAAGGTGCCAAAGATATACGAGGTTTGGGCTCAGGGCAAAAGTAATCTGGCAAAAATGCTTTCAACGATCTTATTAGGTGACTTCGCAAGCGTTTACTTGGCTATGCTCCGCAAAATGGACCCGACACCAGTAAGTACAGTAACTATTATGAAGGAGAAGATAGAGCAAAACGGAGTAAAACAGAAGATTCTTGGGGAACTCGAAAAACTAAGCGCAAAATAGCGATTAAGAGTTTTCAGCTACGAATTTTTTGAAGGCTTCTTCGGCTGCTTCAAGTGTTAACATCTGCGGCGGATGTTTAAACCCGTAAGCGCAGATTGCCTCGATAGAGCCTTTTAGTTTTTTGCTTTGCGCCAGTTTTACTGCTCGCACAATATCGAAGAGTACGCTTCCTGCGTTCGGAGCATCTACAGTGCTGAATTTGAGGTCAATCTGCATTGGTGCGTTACAGAAGTATGTGCCGCTTATCCAGAAGTAGCTATCGCGTTTGTTCTGCAAGAAATCCACGTAATCCGTAGAGCCAGCAACAACCTCAGTTTTATAGGGAAGCGTTGATGCGACGGATTCGGTTTTTATGGCTCGTTTTGCATCACGAGTGCGGTCCATTGTATCCATGGATTCCGTTCCACCACCTACGTCCAACTGGTAAGTTTCAGTGATTTTTACGCCGTTTCCGGCGAGCAACTGCAGCAGAGTTCGGTGCAACGCGGTTGAGCCAACTTGGTCTACGAGGTCGTCGCCGACGAGGGGTAAACCTGCGTCTGCGAAGCGTTTTGCCCAGTCTGGGTTGCTGGCTATAAAGTTTGGCGTAGTGTTCACAAATGCACATTTAGCCGCTAATGCTTGTTCAGCGTAAAATGCTGAGGCTTTTGTTGCGCCGCTTGGAAGTAGGTTAATTACGATTTCCGCGCCAGCCTTCTTTAGTTCCTGTGCTACGTCGGCGTCGCTTGCTTTGCTGAATTGCACTACGGTTTTGGTTTGGTCGCCTACGCCGTCCAGAAGTGGACCCTTGTGGACCTTTACGCCTGTTTTTGCTATATTTGCAACTTTGGGGGCATTATTTGGTTTGGCGAATATGGCTTCGGCGAGGTCTTTTCCAACTTTTCGTTCGTCAATGTCAAATGCTGCGACCACTTGGATGTCGCTGGGTGTTAATCCGCCTAAGCTATGGTTTCGCAGTCCTGTTAGGACCTGTTTCTTGTCAGTTTTGCCGTAATATTGGAGTCCTTGGATTAAGGCACAAGCGCAGTTTCCTACGCCGATTAATGCAACTTTGGTTTTCGGCAACTGTTAAGCCACCTTGTATGGCATTTCTATTTGCAGCAGTCTTATAAAAGGTACGCTGTCCCGAAGACGAGCTGACAAATTTTTGTCTGCGCCTTGGAAAATCGGTCTCAACTACGAGTGACAATTGCGAAATGTTCAGAAAAGGCTATAACTCGCTTCAACGTGTTTAGTTATAAACAGAACTATTTTTAAGGAGAAAATAAAAATGAATAAAACAATGTCAATTACGATTATCGGGATTCTTTGTTTGTCAATGGCATCTATTGCTATGCTGAGTGCTTACGCTGCTTCGCCATCGTATGACTCCGCCACCCAAGCTTCGATTGCTGCCGCTGATTGGCCGATGTTTCATCATGACTTAGCCCACACCGGATACACCACCGCGGCCGGTCCAACGACGAACGTGCTTGCATGGAACTACACTGCAGTCGGTGGAATGTGGAGCTCACCGGCAATCTCAGATGGCGTCGTATATGCTGGAACATTGCAGCACGGAATGATGTATGCTTGGAACGCAACTAACGGGCACCTCATATGGAACTATACCGCGGGCGGACAAATTTATTCCTCTCCTGCAATAGCAAACGGCTTAGTCTACTTCGGATCCACCAATCAACGAGTTTACGCTCTAAGCACAACTGACGGTCATCAGGTCTGGAATTACACTACAGGCGGAGAAGTCCATACGTGTCCAAGTGTTGTGAACGGCGTAGTCTACATTGGCTCAAGCGACAACAAAACCTATGCTTTTAACGCTGCCAACGGCAATTTCATCTGGAGTTTCCAAACTGGTGACAACGTAATTTCTTCACCCCTGGTCGTTAACGGCGTCGTGTACTTTGGCTCATACGACCACCAAGTCTATGCTTTGAACGCTTCGACTTCGGATAAAATCTGGAATTTCACAGCCGGCGCATCTGTTGAATCATCACCGGCTTTTGCCAATGGTGTAGTTTACGTGAATTCACATGATAACAAAACCTACGCTTTAGATGCCGCGACAGGCATTGAAATGTGGAATGTCACTACAGGGTACGACTTATGCGTGCAGGCTTCCCCCGCGGTCGCCAACGGCATCATCTACACGGGCGGCTCCTTCGACAATAACATCTACGCTTACAGCGCCACAAACGGCGCCCAAATCTGGAACTACACCACAGCTGGCGGTATCTTTTGCGCTCCAGCCATAGCGGGCAACGTAGTTTACGTGACCTCCTTTGATAACAACACCTACGCGCTAAACGCTCAAACAGGGGCGTTCTTGTGGAGTTTCCAGACCCACGGTTTGCTCTACTCATCTCCCGCAGTCGCTAATGGTTTACTTTACGTGACCTCATATGACAAAAATATCTACGCTATCGGACAAGCTTCTGCCCCGAGCCCCAGCCCATCGACATCTCCAAGCGCTTCAGTTTCACCGTCAGCATCCGCGACAGAAACGCCAAAAGCATCCGAAACACCAGGACCAACATCCAATAATGTCTACTACATAATCGCAGCAGTCGTTGTAATCATCATAGCGATAGCTGTTGTTGCTTTGGTGATGAGCAGAAGACGAAAGTAGCTACAACCCCAATTTTTTCTTTTTTGTGAAAACCAATTTTTCTGAATGTTAACAGCTGACTTCTTCATTTCTACTAATCTCAATTGTTGCCCCCCAAAAAATGGGGATTCCCAGCTCGTTCTGCTATAAGAACCATGCAGTTCTCAAGGGAGAATTATTAGTGAGTTCATATGTTATGAACGAACGATGATTTAACATGAGACCCCATGTTCAATTAGCCGTTGTAGGCCTTCTGGCGCTGATACTCGGGTTGGCTATAGCTTACCCACGGTATACTTCGAATGTTGAGACACCCCCAAAATATCTTAACAGAAGAGCATATTTGGGCTTGGATGTTGTTTACGCTTACTTTTCAACTCAGCCCGTCAGCCAAAATATCACTGGTCTTTGGGGTAACAGCAGCGACCCCGCTTCAGGTTACTATACCCCAGGAAGCTTCTTTGTAGTTCTCAATATCACAAACTACTCTAACGTCTCTGTAATCGTAAGCAAGCTTGGCGTCATTGGAGCGCAACAGATGAGTATCATAAACACACCTGATGAATTCAGTGAAAGTGTAAAGGGGGAATTCATCTTTGAATACCACCAAACGTATAGCGAGCAAGTAAACGTGGGAGCAAGCGATGACGTAACTTGGCAACCTTCCGAATCACGGCTAATCGGGTTGTCAGGAATAAACGAATCAGCAACAGTACCTTAATTCAAACGGGTACATTCTACTTAGGCGGCACCGTGGTAGGCACTACGATTGATGGTCCGCCCTCAGAAAGCGGAGGAGCAAAACTAGTTCACCTGGAAAACTTCGGCTCAGAATACCTATACAACGACCTTGTAAAAGGAAACGAGATATTACGTGTATATCCAACCAGTTTAGATGTTCAGGTTGTTTCAGGGAGCTAAGCCATTTGGCGGCTAGGGATAGAAACGGAGAGGAGCTCGAAGGTATCACCTTCAAAGTTTATGTTTTTGCAGTTAAAGAAGGTAGACCAATAGGCACTCGCGATGTGGTCCGAGGCTTAGATCTGAGTAGCTCAAGCGTGGCATATCGACATCTTCAGAAACTTGAGGATTTAGGTCTACTAGAAAAGACCGAATATGGAGAATACATCGTCAAAGAAAAGGCGAATGTACGCGGTCATCTATGGATAGGTAGAAACCTAGTGCCGAGCCTGTTAATTTACTGTCTTTTTTTTATGGGACTTCTGGGAACTGAAATTGCAATAGTTTTAATCCGTTTCCTTGTTAACAAAGAGCTCCCGGACCTAAACTTTGTTTATTTGACTGCGATAACGGCATTAGGCCTCGCCATTTTTGCTTTTGAGAGCCTACTTTCGTTCTTCGGGGACAGGAAGCGATCAAAAATCTCTAAATAATAGAACATCTCTTAGAAAAGCTGTTTTATTTCTATTCGGTTCTTGAACTTGAATGCTTCTTCTTGTTCTTTTTTCTCGCCCTTTGTTTAACCAGTTTTCAAAATAGTCAATGTATAAATTGGTTCTTCACAATAGCTCCGCATGTTGTGCGTCACCATTTATCTTTATGGACAATTTCTTCCAGCGGTTTTCTTTTGCCTGTTTCCGTCAAGCCTCGAAGTTTTGCGTTCAAGCTTTCCTTCTCTGCGGGGTAGCCCAACGGTGTCAGAGCAACGATCTTCACGTTCTCAGGAACGGCGATCGCCGCTTTGATTATGTCTTCTTTGAAGGCGCCAATCCAACATGTTCCAAGCCCTAAATCTGTCGCTGCAAAAATCAGCTGCTGCAACGAAATGCCCACATCAACAAGGTAATAATCCATATCTTCGTGGCTGCCCGAGTCCTTTGGGTCGGCGCAGGCTACCAAAATCACCGGTGCCAGCTGAATCCAACTGTTAAAACCTCTTGAAATCGCCTCTTTGCGAGCTTTTTCGGTAACGACGACATATCGGCCGCACTGATTGTTTTTTCACGAAGGCGCTAACCTTGCTGCTTCCAAAATCTTTGTGAGTTTTTCTTCTTCAACTGGTTTGTCCGAGTAGGCGCGGACGCTTTTCCGCGTTGCTATGACTTCTATAAACTCCATTTTTCTCCCCAAGCCAAAACGGCAAAACTCCCTTAAGAAACTTGCTTTTGACCCCAAAACTGTTTGGAAACTGGTTTTGCCTACTAGTAAGCTTTAATTTGGAAGGGGGCATACGCTAAAGAAGGGTCAGACGTCAAATGACTGAATCAGCTAAACTTGACAAGTTCACTGCTATTAACGAGTTAGCCCGCAGACGCGGCTTTTACTGGAACAGTTACGAGATTTACGGCGGGTCAGGCGGATTTGTGGCTTACGGTCCACTGGGAACCAGATTAAAGCAGAATATCGAGAACAAGCTCCGTGAATTATTCGTTAAGCAGACAGGCATTTTGGAAATGGAGTCCTCCGTTATTACCCCGGGCAAAGTTTTCGAAGCTTCAGGGCATGTGGACCACTTCAAGGAACCCATGGTGGAATGCGTCAAATGCAACAAACGCTTCCGCGCTGACCATCTGCTGGAAGAGTACGCAAAGATTTCGTCGGTTGAAGCAGAAAAAATGACCCTAGACGACGTTCAAGTGGCCATCGAAAAGAACGGTATAATTTGCCCGGATTGCGGCGGCGGTTTCAGACCACCTCAACTTTTCCTAACAATGTTTACAACAACCATTGGACCCTACACGGGAGCAACAGGCTACGGCAGACCCGAAGCGGCACAAGGTATATTCGTCGAATTCGGTCGCCTCTACTCCGCCGCACGCGAAAAGCTTCCTTTCGGCGTAATCCAAATCGGGCATGCATTGCGAAACGAAATTTCTCCCCGCCAAGGTCTGATTAGGTTGAGGGAATTCACAATCTGCGACTTAGAGTTCTTTTTCGACCCTGAAGAACCGAGCTGCCACCTGCTTAAAGATGTGGAAAGCGAAGTCCTCCCAATATTGCTTGGCGAAGAAAGACTGAAGAACAGCGAGAAAACAATCAACCTGACCGTCCGCGAAGCCTTGGATAGGAAAATTGTCCGCTCCGAGTGGCAAGCATTTTTCATGGCGATGGCGAAGAAGATGCTTACAGAAATCGGTGTCCCAGTTGAGAAACAGCGGTTTATCGAAAAATTGGCATGGGAAAAAGCGCATTACTCCAGCCAAAGCTTTGACCAAGAAGTGCTTCTTGACCGTTACGGCTGGACAGAAGTTTCCGGTCACGCTTACCGCACCGACTTCGATTTGACCTGCCATATGAAAGCCAGCGGAGTCGACATGCGCGTCTTCAAAGAGTACGAGAAACCCATAGAAACCGAGCAACTTGTCGTGAAGGCAAACATGGCAAAGATGGGTCCCGCATTCAAGAAGGACGCCGGCAAAGTCGGCGAACTCCTATCTAAAGCTGACCCCCAAGCGGTTTCGACGGCGTTTAAGAAAGACGGCTTTTATATGGCTGATGTCTTCAAGGTTTTTCCTGAACACGTGCAAGTTGTCTCCCAAAAGGAAGTTTTACGGGGCAGGCGTTTTGTTCCGCATGTTGTGGAGCCCAGTTTCGGCTCTGACCGTCTTTTCTATGTGGCTTTAGAGTACGCTTACGGCGTAAAAGACGATCGCGTCGTTTTGGGCTTCCCAAAAAGCATTGCGCCCATCCAAATCGGCATTTACCCGCTGATGAGCAAGGATGGGTTAGCTGAGAAGGCTCAGGAAATGCAAAAGCAACTAACTCAAGAGGGCTTCTCCGTTGAGTTTGACGACGCAGGCTCCATTGGCAGGCGTTACGCTCGGGCAGACGAAGCAGGTATCCAATTGGGCATAACAGTGGATTACGACAGCTTAAGCAAAGACTCCGTTACGATCCGAGACCGTGATTCGTGGCAGCAAGTTCGAACCGAAATAAAGGCGTTGCCTGAACTCTTGCATAAATATTTCCATGGAAAAATAAAGTTTGAAGATTTAGGCATTTTAGTTCAAAGTTGAGGGTTAGCTTTTTTAATGCACCCACGCACTACAGTTTAGAAACATTCAGCGTTGAATATGGATGGCAAGCTAAAGATGGTACTTCCAGCAGAAACAGAAGAACGTGTCAAGCGTCGGGCTCTAACAGCCTGTCAAGATAACTTACGTAAGGTGCTGGAGGTCACCCGAAAAATCCCCCAACTGGCGGAAAGCTTCGCAAAAGGCGACAAAGAATCAGCCAGACAACTTCTGAGCGAGATCAAAAAGGGCGAAGAAGAAGTCATCAAATCCCGCCAGATGGTGAGCAAAGAACTCGCGGAAATCGGAGCCATTCTTATCAGTCGAGAAGATTTCCTTAGATTTACTACATTAACCAGCGAAATCGCCGACTTCTCAGAGGGAATCGCTTTCTACCTTGTCGAGATTATGGAGCATAACTGGAACGTTCCAGCGGATGTACGCAAGGACCTGCAAAAACTTGCAGACGCCGTGCTGGAGACGGTGCTTAAACTTAGGGAAACCATGATGGTTCTCAGCTACGGCTCCACAAAAACTCTGGAGAAGGCTAAAGATGTGGAGATCGCTGAAAGAATCGTGGATGACCACTACCGAACCTTGGCCATTAAGGTCTTAAGCAGCAAGCTAGATTTGCCTGCCCTGTTCATCATGAGGGACGTTCTGCAACTCTTAGAGAATTCCGCAGACAAAGCTGAAGACGCCGCAGACGCCGCCAGATTGATATCCTTTATCATGTAGCGCACGGGCGAAATTCATGCCTGAGAAACTCCCCAAAGTCAAGGTTGAACTCCTAGAAAACTTCCTGATAGTCTGGGATCCATCAGAAGGCTCTCAACTCTACAAGAATGGGTTCTATGGCAAACCGCTAGGGATAGCCAAACCAAAAATTCCAGAGTTTAAGGTGCCGTTGATTCTGGATTTGATGGAAGGGGTCTACCTTTTGGAGAAGGGGCAAATCACGGTTTTTGAAGGTTCAAAGAAAACTAGCGTAGGCTTGGTCAAACTCAAGCAAAAAGCTAAGCATCTCTACGACGAATTCGATGAGAAATACACGGTTTACCAAGACTTGCGGGAAAGCGGTTTAATCGTGACGCCAGGTATAAAGTTTGGTTGCGACTTTGCAGTTTACAAGTACGGTCCAGGCGTAGAACACGCTCCTTACATGGTTTCAGTCAAGAATGCGGGGTCAGATATTTCAGCAACGGAAATCGTGAAGGCCGGACGTTTAGCCACAACAGTTCGGAAACGCTTCATTATCGCCGTACCGGGGTTGGGCAATGAGAAAGTGCAATATGTGATTTTCAAGTGGTACAAAGCTTAGCCGTCTAACTTGTGATTAGTGTCTGGTTGCGGAATTCGCCTCTCACGTGTTGATGAGGATAAATCTTCGACCCGACAAGTATGCTTCCTTCTTCAACGGTGACGTCATCAGCTACCACGGAAACGTCACATACTTTGGTTGGCTTGCGCAAACTCGACTGCACTGTTGTGTGTCTACCAATTATGCTATCGCGGATTTCTGAGTGCTCCCCGATTGTAGCGCGATCCATCACAGCTGAGTTTTCAATTACTGTGCCTTTGCCGATGCGGGTGAAGTTGTCAACGCACGAGTTTACGATTTTTACGCCGTCGTCGATTTCGCAATGTCTCCCGATGAGAACGGCTCCTTCGATTTCTATTTTGCCCTTTTTGATTTTCCGGACGATCTCCTGTCGTCTTTTCGCTGCGTCGTTGCTTTCTCCTTGCACCCATATTTGCTGTTTCTCGT
The DNA here is from genome assembly GCA_017883615.1 of Candidatus Bathyarchaeota archaeon. Taxonomy (GTDB): domain Archaea; phylum Thermoproteota; class Bathyarchaeia; order Bathyarchaeales; family Bathycorpusculaceae; genus JADGNF01. The sequence continues at coordinate 1,221 of JADGNF010000010.1, read as the reverse complement.
TTATGCGTCCTCCGAAGTCCGTTAGCATACCGAACCCGCCGTGCAGGAGCTTCTTCATAGCTTCCAAGTAGTTCTTTGGGGTTCCCACATCGAACCAGGCACCCTTTAACGTGTAGCCGTAAACTGGGCGACCCGTCTCCGTCATGTAGGGAATGAAATCGTAACCAAAGTCAAGACGGTGTTTCTGCTCGACTATATCTTTGACGCCTTTTTCCTTGAAGATCTTTTTGACTTCAGGAGAGATTACGTACAAGCCCGTGTTTGCGAGATTGCTGGGTGCATCTTTAGGTAAAGGTTTTTCGACGAAGCATCGGATGCGTGATTTCTTGTCTATGTCTGCTATTCCTAAGCCTTCCACATTGTCGACTTCGCGAAGGACAATCGTCATCATGGCGCCTTTGTCCCTGTGGAATCTGATGAGGTCTTTTACATTAATGTCAAAGATGTTGTCTCCTTGAACAGCAAAAGTTGGCGTTTTGACTTCGTAATAGTCCATATTTATTCTTGCGGAATCGGCGCTCCCCAAGTCGTCTACGTTGGGTTGGTATTTTATGTGAATGCGAGGTTTGATGTTGTACCTAGCGCTGAAGCCGTAACCTGACTCGAAGTAGTCGTAGAGGTCGCGGTAGTTGGTGTAGCCCTTTACACCGAAGATGAAGTGGCGAATGCCCTGGTTAGCAAGCGACAATAACGAAAACTCCACCAGTGGTCTATTCAAAAGTCTAAGACATGCTTTGCTTGTTTCCGCAGTCAATGGCAAGAGGCGGGTTGCTTTTCCGCCGACAGGGATAATGACGCGTATCCTGTCTGGAGTGTAGTCGTCTCCGAGTAGAGGCGCGTAGTTTTCGCTCAAAACCTTCCACCGCAAATATATTTAGTATTTACTTACGTGTGGAGGTAATAACCTTTTTTGCACACTTTACAACCCAAAAACTAAGTTATCGGGAGGAAAGGCGAGGGTGCAGAAGTCTATTTCTTTTCAAGGATCGTTTTGAGGATTATGGCGTTGTTTTGTTCGCTATCTTTTGCTGCGAAGATCAAAGTGACAATACCTTTTTCTTTTTCGTACTGTTTGATCTTATCGATCATATCTTGCTTAGTCCTTAATTCTGTGTGGTACCTCTTTTGGAATTCTTTCCACTTCTCAGGTTCATGGCTGAACCATTGTCGCAGTTCATCGCTCGGCGCAATTTCCTTCATCCAAACGTCTAAATGAGCTTT
>JADGNF010000058.1 GCA_017883615.1 Candidatus Bathyarchaeota archaeon | reverse complement strand
TACGCAAAGCGCAGACCACCACGCCGCTTCTAAGTTATAGCTAATCTTTTAGTTAGCTAACCCTTTTTATTTTTATTTACCTCAAAAAACGGGCTTTACTCGCCGAAGACCCAAACCTCTAAAATTTTTTAATCATTTTGGGGAAAAAGTTTTAGGTAATCTCCGCATTTCCTATTGTAAGGTGGTGGTTGAATGGATAAAATTGATAAGAAATGTCCCGTTTGCAAAAAAGTTTATACAACGTTTGACGCTAAAAAGAAGTACTGCAGTGATGCTTGCGCCAAAAAAGCCGGCAAAGCAAAGTAGAAAAGCCAATCTTTTCTCTTTTTAATTTAAGCTGAACGGGGGAAAACTCGTTTGCTTAAAGCTCATATCTTTCTAGGTTTTGTTTAGAACCACATTTAGGCGTGACAAAATAAAAGATTTCCCCACAGGCACTGCAAGTGTACTCTTGATTATTTCCCTTCTTCACTTCTTGGGAACCGCATTTTGGGCAGCGTTTTTCCACAGTCGGCATCTTTCTTCATTCCGAAACAGCTTAGCTGTTAGGTATTAAAGAATACGGCGGCTTAATAGGTTCGGTTGAAGGGTAAGGTTTTTGAGGGTCCATGCTTTTAAGTGCCTACAAGGTTGAGAATTTTGTCTAAAAAAGCAAAGAAAACCGAGGGTCTAGAGCAACACAAGAAACTGCAGCGCGAAAAAGACGAAAAACGGAAACTCAAAAAGCAGGTTTCACTTCCCGCAAAACACGCAAAGGGCAAGAAATAATTTTTTGTCTTAACTGAGTCTATCCACTGCGGAATCCTTTTTTCATTTATCTAACTATTCTATTAAAACAACAAAACCTCACTTAAACCTCAAAATGCTAAGAAACCGACTGAGGCATTAAACGCTGAGAATAAATCATTAACTGATGGCCGTTAAATATTAAATAGAGCGTAGCTGTCCTTGTGGCAATCAACGACTTGAGGAGAACTTAAGATGCAACTTGAAGAAATGAAGAAAGAAATCGAAAACCTAGTCGTTACAAAAGGATTCTACAACAAACCCGAAGACATCCCAAAAAAACTGCTATTTGCCTTTATCGAGCTGGGAGAAGCTAGCGATGCCTGGAAAAAGGGTGAATCCCAAGAGAAAATCGCTGAGGAACTAATAGACGTCATATTCTACATCTTAGACGCGAGCCGCTTAGCATGCCCAAACGTGAACATGGACGAAATGTTCAGTTGGAAACTCGCGAAGAATTTGGGCAGACCCTTCCGGTATGGCGAAGGGCACCGAAACAAGTGACATGCCGTTTCCTGTTTTCAGCTCTAAGCATTTTTATCACTGTAAGCAGAATTCTGGATAGAGGGCCATCGTTGCGTTTCGACTACCCAAAAAACGTACGTTTCACTTGTTCTAAATGCGGTTTATGCTGCGGGAACACTCAAGTTAAAGTGCGACACGTGCTTCTTCTGAAGTCAGATGCGGAACGTATTGAGGCTGAGTCGAAACAGGAAATTAGTAAGTTTGCGTCTGAAATCGTGGACAAGGCTCCTTACGTCTACGAAATGCGCAAAGGCTCTGGAAAATGTGTTTTCTTACAAAACAACGAATGTTCAATTTACGATTTTAGACCGTTAATTTGCAGGTTTTACCCTTTTGAGTTGTTAACGTATGAAGAAGGCGTTTCCACTTTTCGGGTTACTGAGGAGTGCCCTGGAGTTTGCTTGGGCACGAAAAGTGTAGGCAAGAAGTTAGCTGAAGGTTACTTTAGGGCGCTCTTGGAGTTGGCGCTTGCGGAAATTAATGATATTTCCAATTGAAAACCGGATTTGTATTAATACGCATTTTGACAAGAACTCAAAATTGGCGAAGCAAATCCTGCTTCTCGAGCATATAACCGCAGTAATGGCACTTCAATAGCAAAGGCTCCTCGCCTTCTACCAAAAACTTCGGAGTTATTGGTTCGCTGCTGTTGCTGATGCAGGTGGGGTTTATACACTTGACCATGTCCTCAATGACTTTAGGGAGCTTAACTTCTTGCTTCTCCACCACGACGTAGTTGCGAACAATGTTTATTGTAGCTTTAGGCGCGATTAAGGCGATCCGGTTTAGTTCTTGACGGCTAATTCCTCTGCCTTCAATTTTTACAATGTCTTTGGAATGTAGCTGGTTGCTGGGTACGTTGATCGCTATTGTAACTACTCGCCGTTCGTGACCCGTGATCCCTAAGATTTTAACGACATCTAGAGCGTAGCCCCCGCTGATGTGGTCTATTACTGTGCCATCTTTGATTTTGGATACACGAACTTCGTTGGTGTTGGCGCTCAATTCAGCAACCTCTATGCAAATCATCTTTCTTCAACAGTAATAGATAATTGTTGCTGTCCTCTTTGCGGCAGCTGGCGAATTGGTGAACAAAGAGTTCTTCCGAAGACGTAAACAAGAAAGTCGCTTTACACAAATGAAAATTATGCCTAATTGTGGTAATTATCCTTGACAGGAACTGAGGTTTTGGTTCAATTTCTGAGAGCTTTGGGGTTGCTGGGTTTTAAGGGTGCTTGTTATTGCTCCTCGCTTTTCTTTACAAATACAACTAACCCGTTTAGTGCCTCAACTTTGACCTGCTCCCCCTTCAATATGGTTCCTGAGGTTGATTGGGCGCGCCAGATTTCTCCTTCCACCCGAACTTCGCCCTTCGGCGTCAGGTCTGTTAAGGCTACTGCGGTCTTTCCTATCATTGCTTCTTCACCGGTTAATCTCCGGCATTTCCTGATTGGTCCAATTATCCACCTGATGTATAAACCGACAAGAACGCCGAAAACTACGAGCAATCCCAACTCGATCTCTGTAAGTCCCGTTATAGGTGAAGGAGAGTATTGTAGTCCCAGAGACAGGTAGAAGATGCCGAACGCGCCTAATACAACACCGGCGATAAGCGCGAATCCGTGCCCGAGCTTGAGTTCTATGACTATGAGTGCGGCTGCCAAAACAAGTATGATTATTCCCAGAAGTGAGGCGTCGACTATTTCCGCGCCTACCAGCCCCGCAATAATCGCGATGACACCTAAAATGGTTAAGACGATGGTTGGGTGGTAAATGTCCAGAACGATCGCGATTATGCCTATGAGAAAGAGTATGCCGTCCAGCGTTGTGTTGCTTAGGGTGCTGACCAATTGCTCGTAGAGGTTTTCGCTAAGAATCGATTGCGGATTACTTGACAACCCCAACTGGGTAAGCGCCGATGCGAGGGAATCGGCTGTTCCGTCTGCAATGTGGACAACAATTGCTTGGTTGGCAGAGAACGCTTGGTTGCTTTGCACCATGTCAAATGCGGCGGTGGTGTTGCGTCCCCAGTTCTGGGCAAGGCTCGTTAGTAAACTCAGCATTGCAGCTTGGGTGTGGTTCTGCTCGAGTTCTGTACCGCCGATAATGTAGGGTGTACTTGGACCAATGATTGAGCCCGGAGCCATGAGAATTCGGTTTGTTGCCATGGCTATGTAGCTGCCAGCGGATGCCCCTAATCCGTTGGGAACGATGAAAGTGTATACGGGTATGCCAGATTGGTTTGCCAAAGTGATGGAGTTAATGATGTCTACCATGTCACTGAGCAACCCGCCTGGAGTGTTCATCTCAATTACTATTGCTGCTGCATGTTGATTTTGAGCGGTGCTGACGACGCGCGCCATGAAAGCGGAGGAGCCAGGATCCACTGGAACATTGAAGTCTGCTATGATTACCTGATTACCGGAAGCTTGTGGCGTAATTGCAGATGCAGAGACAAAAATGAGGCTACCCATCACAAGCAAGAACAAAGCGATAAAAAGTAAACTAAAAAGACTACGGATACAGAAAATTCTTGGAAGCGTTTTTGACAATTTTTATCCATCTTTGGCTAGTTACCTGTTCCCTATAAGGATTAGCTGATTCTTACTCAGCCAAATCCCTGCGTGACTGGGAAGTTTCCAAGCCACGAAGTATTAATCATTAGGAACAATACGATGCCGAAAAGCAGCGAGGTGACCCACAGCACTAGCGTGGCCCACATCGGGATTTTCTGACTGTAGCACCGCATAAACTTGGGAGTCGCAGCCTGCAGAACCGTCGTGGAAAGAAACCATGAACCCGCCAGCCAAAAGCTCAACAAGAAAGCTAACGCACCAGTGCCAACATGTGCCATTGCAATCGTTCCCATCAGTCCAGTTCCGCCTTCTCCAACGTTATCCCATGCTGGACCCATAACAGCAATAAACGAAATTATGTTTAAAACGACGGCGGCTATCATGGTGTTTCCGTGTAGCCGCATCTTCTTTTTCTTTTCTAAAACCATGCTGACCGCCAGCACTGTAAGTATGCTGACTTGAAGAACCAAGTCAAACACTGCTGAAACGGATAAAACCATAAAACTATCACCGAATACAAAAAATTGGAGCCGGGATAAGATAAACATTATGTTGTTTGTTTTTTAGTCTGCGTTTTGGGGTTTCGAGCAGCTGGCAATGCACCAGTCTACAAGCGTGAACGCAAACATGAACTCCTCAAGCGACTCACTCAAAACCAGAAACCCTGACTGAGCGGGCACCCCTCTTGAATGCGACGCCAAAAAACCGTGTTCGAGCCAACATAATCTGTGGTGGTGCTAAACTCTGTTGGGTTCAAGAATCACCTTAAGCGATTCTCCAGCGGTTGCAACGAGCCTGAAACCCTCCGCTGCCTCCAAAAGGCTGAGTCTATGGGTGATCATATCCTTCACGTTAACCTCATTTTGCTTAAGCAACTCTAAAGACTCCTCGAGGTCTTGCGGGGCGGCTCCGTAGCTTGTTTTCATCGTTATTTCATTGCGCCAAAAATCCGTAATGGGTACAGGCAAGCGAACAGTTGGGTCGGGTACGGCGAAGAACAGAATTGAGCCACCCTTATCCACGCAGTCTAATGCTGAAATTGCTGCGGGTGTGGCTCCCGTGCAGACAATAACTTGGTCCGCGAGTCGTCCACCATTTGCTTCTTTGAGTTTCTGCGCAACGTTCTCCTTGGCGTTTATCGTGACGGTAGCTCCGAACTTCTCAGCCTGCGTAAGCCTGAATGGGTTGATGTCTGAGACGATGATGTTTTGGACGTCTTTTGCCCGAGCAAGCTGCACATGGAGGATGCCAGCTAAGCCGCCGCCGATAATGAGCACGGTGTCGTCTTTGCACACGCCCGAAAGCCGCTGCCCCCGCGCAACGCACGCCAGAGGCTCGATGAATGTTCCCTCCTCAAACGACATGTCATCTGGCAGCGAATAAACACCGTGTTCCACGTTGATTTTAGGTACGCGAACGTACTGGGAGAAGCCGCCTGGAAAATAATTCGTGGTGTGCAAAGTTTCGCAAGCCGTTTGGTGTCCCCGTTGACAGTAACGGCACTTGTTGCATGGAACATGATGCGAAACAAAGACGCGATCGCCAACCTTGTAGCGTGAAACGTTTGCGCCGACTTCATCAATAATGCCTGTTGCCTCGTGCCCAAGAACTTTGGGAGCTTTAGGAACCCGGTACCATTCAGTGACGTCGCTTCCGCAAATGCCTGAAGCCATGACTTTTAGTAGAAATTCGTCGTTGCCGATTGTGGGTTTGGGCATTTCTTGTATGCGGACGTCTTTGTTGTTGTAGTACATGGCAACGTGCATAGGAAATTCTCCTAGAAAGGAAAAAGTTTGATTACGCCTTTCCAGCAATAACTTGCTCGTAGAGTTCGTTGGCTTCTTTAGGGTTGCAGCCTTCGTGGATGATGGCTCTTATGCCGCGGATTGCTGCAACAGGATGCTCTGTTTGCCAGATGTTTCTGCCCAAGTTGACGCCGACGGCTCCTTTCTGCATGCCATCGTAAACGAAGTCGAAGGTTTCTTGTTGGGTTTCGGTTTTGGGTCCGCCCGCGATTACGACTGGGACTGGGCAGCCTTCTACGACTTTCTCGAATTTTTCTTTGCAGTAATAAGTTTTGACGACTCGGGCGCCTATTTCTGCGGCGACTCGGCAACACAAGGCGAGGTAACGGGCTTCGCGTTTTTCGAGTTCACGCCCTACGGCGGTGACTGCCATGACTGGAACTCCGTAGTCTTCGCATTGGTCGACTAGTTTGGCGAGGTTGCTAAGGCTTTGACGTTCGTATTTGGTTCCGATGAAAACTGACATGGAGACTGCGGATACGTTGAGCCTCAAAATTTCCCTTATACCAGTGACTAAGTTCTCGTTTGCGAGGTCTTCGCCGACAACGGTCACCGCGCCCGAAACGCGCATAATGACGGGTTTGTTGATGGCGGGGTCAATACAGTTCCTCAAAACGCCGCGCGTGCACATGATAGCGTCGGCGTACTGGTAAATCGGCTTGATGGTTTCGCCGGGCTTCTCAAGGCACCTTGTTGGACCCTGGAAGTAGCCGTGGTCTATTGGCAAGAATAGTGCTTTGCCATCTTTTTGGATGAGTTGTGATAATCGGTTCTTCATTCCCCACTCCATACGTTTATCTCTCCTCTTTCTGCTGTGGCTTCACGATTAAATAACCTTTTTCAATCAGCCAATGATGGAACTGCCATGTCGAGTAGCGGCATGCAGCCCGACAAGTTTGGCGTATAAGCTCGTAGGCTTCAGGATTGTTTTTAAGCGCATTGAGGGTTTCTTGAACGGGGCATTTTACGTTATTGCAGAATTCCCGAGCTTTATATTCAGAGTATCCTTCGATTGTCATTTTCAATCGGTTAGTATGTCTCGGTGCAGGTTATAAAACTGTTCAATTGCATCGTGGAAAGCGTTAATTAACCAAAAACAAATAGTTTGGAAGTTAAGAGTATTGGGTTAAAGCAGAAAAGTGATTGCGTTAATTCTTAATATGCACCGAAAGGAAGTGTCTAAATAAAAACCTACACGATAACCGACGAAGGATCAAAGCTACAGGCTAACTTGCGGGCGATTTTCGTATGGTGAAGCTGTATTTTCTTGGCGGGGAAAACGTGGCTAAACGCGACTCAAAAGAAATCAACTCAGCCGCATTCCAGGATGCAGGTGAGTCTCCGTCGGTTTCTGTCATTTCTTGGGCGAGACCGTCTTTTGATGCCGGGTATAGGCGGAGGCAACGCGTAACAGACTATTTCCGAAGCTTGGGTGCACGTAGTGTTTGTTTTCTGGAGTTTTCTGATTCTCTTGAAGAACTCTCTGATAAGCTTTCCCAATCTGACATTGTTTATTTAACGGGTGGACAAGTGAGTGCGCTTCTTTCTCGTTTGCGTAAAAGGGGCGTTGACAAGTTGCTCTGCAGTTACGGCGGTGTCATCGTGGGTAGGAGCGCTGGTGCAATGGTGCTTGGCAAACTTTGCTTGGTGACAAACCGGTACAGCAGGAATCGCAATGTGGTTGAGGGTTTGGGGCTAACGGAATTTAGCGTGAAAGCCCATTATGAACCGTCTAATG